>NZ_JBWOMN010000121.1:0-16042 GCF_056449545.1 Oceanicella sp.
GGTGGCGGCGATCGCGGTGGCCGAGGGCGACAAGGTGTCCGAGGGGGCGCTGATCCTGACCCTCGAGCCGCAGGAAGGCGCCGCGTCGCGCGAAGCGCCGGTCGCGGCCCCGGCGCCCGCGGCGGCTTCGAGCCAGGCGCCCGTGTCCGGCGCCGCGGCGCCGGTTGCCGGGCGGGGCGATCTGCATGCGCAGGTGGTGGTGCTCGGGGCCGGGCCGGGGGGCTACACGGCGGCGTTCCGGGCCGCCGATCTGGGGCTGTCGGTGATCCTGATCGAGAAGGATCCGCAGCTTGGGGGGGTGTGCCTGAACGTCGGCTGCATCCCGTCCAAGGCGTTGCTGCATGCGGCCAGGGTGATCACCGAGACCGGCGAGATGGCGGCGCACGGGGTCGGTTTCGGCGCGCCGTCGCTGGATATCGACGCGCTGCGCGGCTGGAAGGACAGCGTCGTCGACAAGTTGACCGGCGGGCTCGCGGGGCTGGCCAAGGCGCGCAAGGTGCAGGTGGTGACCGGGCGCGGAATGTTTGTCGCGCCCAACCTGATCGAGGTCGCGGGCGAGGGCGGCGCGCGGACGGTCAGCTTTGACGATTGCATCGTCGCGGCGGGGTCCGAGCCGGTGACGCTGCCATTCGTGCCCCATGACGACCCTCGGGTGATCGATTCGACCGGGGCGCTGGCGCTCAGCGACATACCGTCGCGCATGCTGGTGCTGGGCGGCGGCATCATCGGGCTGGAGATGGGCATCGTCTATGACGCGCTCGGCGCCAGGGTCACCGTGGTCGAGTTGATGGATCAACTGATCCCGGGCGCCGACAAGGACATGGTCAAGCCGCTGCACGCGCGGCTGAAGGGGCGTTTCGAATCGATCCTGCTCAGCACCAGGGTGACGGCGGCGCGCGCGGGCGAGGCCGGGCTGGAGGTGACGTTCGAGGGGCCCAAGGGGGTCTCGAGCGACACATTCGACAAGATCCTCGTCGCCGTGGGGCGCCGCCCGAACGGCAAGCTGATCGGGTTGGAGAAAGCCGGGGTCGCGGTGGACGCGCGCGGTTTCGTTGCGGTGGACAACCAGATGCGGACCAATGTGGCGAATATCTTCGCCATCGGCGACGTGGTCGGGCAGCCGATGCTCGCGCACAAGGCGGTGCATGAGGGCAAGGTGGCGGCCGAGGTCTGCGCCGGGCGCAAGCGGGCGTTCGACGCGCGGGTCATCCCCTCGGTCGCCTACACCGACCCGGAGGTCGCATGGGTCGGCATGACCGAGACCCAGGCGAAAGCCGAGGGGCTGAAGATCGCCAAGGGGGTGTTTCCCTGGGCGGCCTCGGGCCGGGCGCTGTCGCTGGGCCGCGCCGAGGGGCTCACGAAACTGATCTTCGACCCGGCCACGGATCGGGTGCTCGGCGCCGGAATCGTCGGCGTCAATGCGGGAGACTTGATCGCCGAGGTTGCATTGGCCATAGAAATGGGCTGTGACGCGACCGATATCGGTCATACGATACACCCGCATCCGACGTTGTCCGAAACGGTCAACTTCGCGGCCGAAATGTTCGAGGGCACGATCACGGATCTGATTCCGCCCAAGAAAAAATGAAGGAGACGCGTGATGAAGATCGGCGCGCCTAGGGAAATCTTTGCCGGGGAGCGGCGCGTCGCGCTGACCCCGGAAAGCGCCCAGCGATTGCAGAAACTTGGCTATGAATGCCTGATCGAGAGCGGGGCGGGGGCCGGGGCGCAGTTCTCGGACGATGATTACCGCGCCGCCGGGGTCGAGGTGGTCGCCGACGCCGCCGCGCTGTGGGCCGGGTCTGACATCGTCATCAAGGTGCGCGGGCCGGAGAATTCGGAGCTCGACGCCGCCGCGGACGCGACGGACCTGGCGGGCAAGCTGCTGATCTCCTTCATCTGGCCGGCCCAGAATGAATCGCTGCTGGCCCGGCTCAGCGACGCGAAGATGACCGTCATCGCCATGGACATGGTGCCGCGCATCAGCCGGGCGCAGAAGATGGACGCGCTCAGCTCCATGGCCAACATCGCCGGCTATCGCGCGGTGATCGAGGCGGGGGCCAATTTCGGGCGCTTCTTCACCGGGCAGATCACCGCGGCGGGCAAGGTGCCCCCGGCCAAGGTGCTGGTGATCGGCGCCGGGGTCGCCGGGCTGGCGGCGATCGGCGCGGCGCATGCGCTGGGCGCCATCGTGCGCGCCTTTGACGTGCGCCCCGAGGTGGCCGAGCAGATCGAGAGCATGGGGGCGGAGTTCCTGTTTCTCGATTTCGAGGAAAGCGGCAGCGGGCAGGGCGGCTACGCGGCGCCCTCCTCGCCCGAGTTCCGCGAAAAGCAGCTGGCGCTGTTCCGCGAACAGGCGCCCGAGGTGGACATCGTCATCACCACGGCGCTGATCCCCGGACGCGACGCGCCCAAGCTGTGGCTCGAGGACATGGTCAAGGCGATGAAGGCGGGATCGGTGATCGTCGATCTGGCCGCCGAGCGCGGCGGCAACTGCGACCTGACCGTGCCTGACCGGAAGATCGTCACCGACAACGGCGTCACCGTGATCGGCTACACCGATTTTCCCAGCCGCATGGCGACGCAGGCCTCGACGCTTTACGGCACCAACATCCGCCACATGATCGATGACCTGACGCCTGACAAGGACGGCAAGCCGGTCGTCGACATGGAGGATGACGTGATCCGCGGCGCCACCGTGTGCCACGCTGGCGAGATCACCTTCCCGCCGCCGCCGCCCAAGGTTCAGGCGATCGCCAAGCAGGCCCCGAAGCCGCCGCAGAAAACCCCCGAGGAACTGGCGCTCGAAGCCGCCGCCGCCGAACGCCGCGCCGGGCGCAATCAGGTGGCGCTGCTGGCGGTGGGCACGGTGCTGACGCTGGCGGTGGGGGCGGTCGCCCCGGCCAGCTTCATGCAGCATTTCATCGTCTTCGCGCTGGCCTGCTTCGTGGGCTTCCAGGTGATCTGGAACGTCTCCCACGCGCTGCACACGCCGCTGATGGCGGTGACCAACGCCATTTCCGGGATCATCATCCTCGGGGCGCTGCTGCAGATCGGCTCGTCAAGCTGGATCGTCACCATCCTGGCGACGATCTCGGTGCTGATCGCCACCATCAACGTGGTGGGCGGATTCATGGTCACGCGGCGCATGCTCGCCATGTTCCAGAAAAGCTGAGGAGGGCCGGATCATGAGCATCGGACTCGTTACGGCCGCCTATGTCGCGGCTGCGGTTCTATTCATCCTTTCGCTGGGCGGGCTGTCCAATCAGGAAAAGGCCAAGCGCGGCGTCTGGTACGGCATCGTCGGCATGGCCATCGCCATATTCGCCACCATCTTCGGGCCGGGCATCGGCAACCTGGGCTGGATGATCCCGGCCATCGCGGTCGGCGCGGCGGTCGGCGCGGTGGTCGCGCAGCGGGTGGAGATGACCGGCATGCCGCAGCTGGTTGCGGCGCTGCATTCCTTCGTCGGCCTGGCGGCGGTGTTCATCGGCGTCAACGCCGATCTGGAGCTGTCGGCGGTCGAGGCCCTGCGCGAGGCCGGGCAGTCCACCGACCACCTCGTGGGCTTCGCCGGCAAGCTTGCGGCCAAGGAGGGCGTGGAGATCACCATCCTGCTGGTGGAGATCTTCATCGGCGTGTTCATCGGGGCGATCACCTTCACCGGCTCCATCATCGCCTACGGCAAGCTGGCCGGGTCCATCGACGGCAAGGCGCTGACCCTGCCGGGGCGCCACCTGATCAATCTGGGCATGGTGGCGCTGTGCCTGATCCTCGGGATGGCGTATTTCGGCGGCGCCGGGATCTGGGCGCTGATCCTGATGACCCTGGTGGCCTTCGTCATCGGCGCGCATCTGGTGATGGCCATCGGCGGCGCCGACATGCCGGTGGTGGTGTCGATGCTGAACTCCTATTCCGGCTGGGCGGCGGCGGCGATCGGCTTCACGCTGGGCAACGACCTGCTGATCGTCACCGGCGCGCTTGTCGGGTCGTCGGGCGCGATCCTGAGCTACATCATGTGCCGCGCCATGAACCGGCAATTCGTCTCGGTGATCCTCGGCGGCTTCGGCGGCCAGTCCGGACCGGCGATGGAGATCGACGGCGAGATGATCGCCATCGACGCCGACGGCGTGGCCGCGGCGCTGGACGACGCGGACAGCGTGGTGATCGTGCCCGGCTACGGCATGGCGGTGGCGCAGGCGCAGGCCTCGGTGTCCGAACTGACGCGGCGGCTGCGCGCCAGGGGCAAGCAGGTGCGCTTCGCCATCCACCCCGTCGCGGGCCGCTTGCCGGGGCACATGAACGTGCTGCTGGCCGAGGCCAAGGTGCCCTATGACATCGTGCTGGAGATGGACGAGATCAACGACGATTTCCCCACCACCGACGTGGCCATCGTCATCGGCGCCAACGACATCGTCAACCCGGCGGCGCAGGAGGATCCCAATTCCCCCATCGCCGGCATGCCGGTGCTGGAGGTGTGGAAGTCCAAGCAGGTGTTCGTGTCCAAGCGCGGGCAGGGCACCGGCTATTCGGGGATCGAGAACCCGCTGTTCTTCAAGGAGAACACGCGCATGTTCTACGGCGACGCCAAGGCCTCGCTGGATGCGCTGCTGCAGCGGATCGCCTGAGGCGGACTGGACTCCGCCCTACGACCCGGACGGGGCGCGGCGCCTCGTCCGGGTGACTTCGCGCCTGTCGGAGAGTGACCCATGACCGAGATCCAGATCCAGACCCGGGCCCGCAACCTCAGGGACCGCGCCGAGCGCCACCCCGAAAAGGCCCACCGCGCCGACGCGCCGCTGCTGAAGAAGCCGAAATGGATCCGGGTCAAGGCGCCCGGCGGCAAGGGCTATGGCGAAACCCGGCGGATCATGCAGGAGAACGGTCTGGTCACCGTCTGCCAGGAGGCCGGCTGCCCGAATGTCGGCGAGTGCTGGTCCAAGGGCCACGCGACGATGATGATCATGGGCGAGATCTGCACGCGGGGCTGCACCTTTTGCAACGTCGCCACCGGGCGCCCCGACGCGCTGGATTCGTTCGAGCCCGCCAAGGTGGCCGTGGCGGTGCAAAAGCTCGGGCTGAAGCATGTGGTCGTCACCTCGGTCGATCGCGACGATCTCGCCGATGGCGGGGCCGAGCATTTCGCCCGGACCATCCGCGCCATCCGCCGCAAGACCCCGGAAACCACCATCGAGGTCCTGACGCCGGATTTCCTGAAATGCGACGCCTCGGCGCTGGAAACCGTGATCGCCGCGCGTCCCGACGTGTTCAACCACAATCTGGAGACCGTGCCGGGGCTGTATCCCTCGGTCCGCCCGGGCGCGCGGTATTTTCACTCGCTGCGGCTGCTGCAAAGGGCCAAGGAGATCGACCCGACGATCTTCACCAAATCCGGGATCATGGTCGGGCTGGGCGAGGACCGCCAGGGCGTGCATCAGGTGATGGACGACATGCGCGCGGCGGGTGTGGATTTCCTGACGATAGGCCAGTATCTTCAGCCAACGCCAAAGCATCACGCGGTGGCCCGCTTCGTCGAGCCCGCCGAGTTCGCGGCCTATGAGAAGGCGGCCTATGGCAAGGGGTTCTTGATGGTGAGCGCCACGCCGCTGACGCGGTCGAGCTATCACGCGGGGGATGATTTTGAGCGGTTGCGGGCGGCGCGGGGCGCAAAAAAGTAAGTTATCGGGGCCGTAGTATGTTTATTAACAAAATAGAAGTCTCTAACTTCAAGGCAATACGGAATATCTCCGTTGAATTAGGAAGGATTAATGTAGTAGTGGGCGAAAATAGCGCCGGTAAATCATCTTTACTTCAAGCAATACATCTCGCGTGTCGGTGCGCCGCAAACAAGAAGGTTCTAAATAATCAATCTAGAAGTATAGCCGTAACTGATTTAGATTATTTTCCAACTCTGGACTTGCAAAGAATTGGCAATGAGGGGGATCTGCGTGAAAAGCGAGGGGGAAGTCCAGAAATTTTTCTAAAAGTTAAATTATTTTGCACTGATGGAGAAGTAAATCATTCTGCCACAATACCAGTGCGGAGAGGTAGAAATAATGCTGTTCAAGTTGATTTAAAATCAAGCACTGTAGATAAAGAACTGTATTTATTATTGAACGACAAGGAGAAACCATTCACTTCATATATACCAGGGTTAGCGGGAATTTCTTCAGCAGAAGAAAAAAGATCCTTGTTGCCAATAATCCGTCAAGCCGCAAGTGGAGATGCAAATGTAGTTCTCAGAAATATAATTTATTTAATTAGAGAAAAAGAATTACTCCCAAAACTAGAAAATCTGGCATCTGATGTTTTGGGTTGCATAAAACTAAGGGTAAATTTCGTAGAGGGAGATGACTTCTTTATAAATGTAGATATACAAACCAATAGTATGAATGAAAATAGATGGGCCCCGCTGGATCTTGCTGGAACAGGCGTTCTGCAAATTATTCAGATATTCTCTTATATAGTACTGTTTTCTCCAAGATTACTTTTGATAGATGAGCCTGATTCACATCTTCACTCCAGCAAGCAGGGACAATTAGTTCATTCCCTTGAGAAAGCCGCTGAAGAATTTGGCTCTCAAGTAATAATGACCACTCATAGTCCGAGTTTAGTAAGGGCCTGTAGTGAAAATGTAAATTTTATTTGGATGAAATCGGGAAGTGTATGCGAAAATCCACAAGAAGCTAGAAATATGATGAAATGGGGTCTTCTAGATAAGAAAATACTAATAATTACAGAAGATAATAATACTTCATTGCTTGAATCAATTTTAAGCCAATGGTCAGATAAGGAAAAAATTACCGCTATTTGGCCGGTGAATGGCGTTCAATCATTGCCAAACGCAGAAGGGGCGGCTGCATTAAGATCAATAACTGGCTTAGAAAAAATAGTAATACATAGAGACGGTGACTTTTTCACGAAATTGGAGAGACAGAGGTATCTGGAAAATTATGCAGTCGATGGTGTAACATTATGGTTTACTGAGCATTCAGATATTGAAGCCTATTTATGCTCGCGTGAGGTAGTAGCAAGTCAATTAGAGTTAAACGAAAGTCAAGCAATGGACGTTATAAATTACGTCATAGAAGACAATAGGAGATATTTCGATAGAAAATTTATCGATAAGAGGAAATCAATTAATGGAAATAACAATTTATATCCTAATATGGCCGGCACACCTTCTTCAGATGAAGCCAGAGATCAGTTAGGAGACTTCCCAGCCGCCACCATATGTGGAAAAGAACTTCACAAAAAAATAAAAGTATTTGCTCAGAATTGCGGAATAAATGGGGGAGAAATGAGCCGCATTCCGGAAGATATTGAGGTAGCTATAGATCTTTTTAATATTTTGTGATTAACTTATCTATATAATAGATATTTTGCTGTAGGAAAGAAATTGGATTATATCGGTGGCAAATAATTTTCTAGTGCCTTATTGCCGCTTCGAAACAACTACCTCCCGCAGCCCCCAGGTGCTCCATGAAACCACCCCCCCTCGCAATCCTCGCCCTCCTCACCCTAACCGCCTGCGCCGCCCCGCAAGGCCCAGGCGGCGCCCCAACCGGCGCCATAAAACTCACCCCCGCCAACCCCCAACCCGATCCCAAAAACCTGAAGCCCGGCCTCGCCGTCCGCTACGCCTATCCCGCCGACGTCAAGACCCTGATCGACGCGCAGGGGTGGGGCGCCTCGGCAGAACCCGGGCCGGCGCTCGACGGGTTCGACTACCCCGACCAGGGCCCCGGCGCCCGCGCGCTCACCTCGGAAAAGACCGACAGGGTGGTGGCGGTCATCGACGGGTATGTGCGCTTTGACGCGCCCGGCGTGCAAAAACTGCAATTCTGGTCCAATGACGGGCTGCGGGTGACGATCGGCGGCGCGCAGGTCTACGAGCATGACAAGCGGCATCGCTGCGTGTCGCTCGGGCCGGTGTCGGTCGACGCGCCCGAGGCCGGGTGGTATCCGGTCAGCGCGCTGTTCTTCCAGCGGCTCAACACCTCCTGTCTGCGCATGGAGGCGCAATCCGCCGCCCTGCCGCGCGACCGCTACGCCCACATCCCCCGCTAGGCCCGGGCCTCAGTCGGCGAGTTCGGCCATCACCGCGTCGGAGACCTCGATATTGGCGGTCACGGTCTGCACGTCGTCGTCATCCTCGAGCGCCTCGATCAGGCGCAGAACCTTGCGCGCGCCCTCGGCGTCGAGCTCGGTGGTGATGTTGGGCCGCCAGACCAGTTTCGACGTGGCGGAGTCGCCCAGGGCCGCCTCGAGCGCGCCGGACACTTCGTGCAGGTCCGTGCCCGCGCACCAGATCACATGGCCGGTCTCGTCGCTTTCCACATCCTCGGCGCCGGCCTCGATGGCCGCCTCCATCACCGTGTCGGCGTCGCCGGCCTCGGGCGGGTAGCTCACCTGCCCCATGCGGTCGAACATGAAGCCCACGGACCCGGTCTCGCCCAGGTTGCCGCCGGCCTTGGTGAAGATGGATCGCACCGAAGACGCGGTGCGGTTGCGGTTGTCGGTCATCGCCTCGACGATCACCGCGACGCCGCCGGGCGCGTAGCCTTCGTAGCGGATCTCGGCGTAGTCGTCGCCCTCGCCGGCGATCGACTTGTTGATGGCGCGGGTGATCACGTCCTTGGGGACGGACAGCGATTTCGCCTCCTTCACCGCGAGGCGCAGGCGCGGGTTCTTGTCCGGGTCCGGGTCGCCCATCTTGGCGGCGACGGTGATTTCCTTGGCGAGCTTGGAGAACAGCTTGGAGCGCACCGCGTCCTGGCGCCCCTTGCGATGCTGGATATTCGCCCATTTGGAGTGGCCGGCCATGGGAATCCTCATCAATCAGGAAGTTTCGACGGTTATAGGCGAGGCGAGCGGAGGGGTTCAAGCGTCAAGCATTTCGCAAGGCTTGGCGGGCACAAAGGGGGAAACGGAGGATGTGGTCATGTGCGCGGATCTGGTGAACGGGCTCGGCGGAAGGCTGGGTTTCGGCGAAAACAGCTTTTTGCAGGCGGCGAGGGACGGCTCGGACAATTACACCGCGTCCAACGGTCTCGACGATTCCTCGGTCTACGTGGATCTGCGCGACAGCTTTTCCGACGGCATCAACGTGTTCGGCAATCAGTATGACGGGGTCTGGATCAACGCCAACGGGAACCTGACCTTCGAGGGGCCGAATTCGGACTATACGCCGGACGGGATCGCGGGACTGACCGAACCGACCATCGCGCCGTATTTCGCCGATGTGGACATTCGCAACCGGTCCGACACGCCGGTGCCGGGGGATGGCGGGGACGGAACCTCGCGGCTGTCCAACGACATCTATTGGGGGGTGACGCAGGAGGAAGGCAAATCCGTGCTCACCGTCACCTGGGACGACGTGGGTTCGTATCCGCGCGACAACACCCCGACCAACGCCTTTCAGGTGCGCATCACCGATCAGGGCAACGGCGATTTCGACGTGGAATTCCGCTACGAGGACGTGAACTGGCTGTTGGGCAGGGCCTCCGATGGGCAGATGCCCACGGTCGGGATCACCGATGGCGAGGACAATGATTTCGAAATCGGCGGGTCGGGCACGCGGAGCATGGCGGATCTGGAGGATCGCAGCTTCGAGGGCGGCGAACCCGGGGTGATCGGCTTTTCGGTGCGCAACGGCGCGCCCTCGATCTGCTTCGCCGCCGGCACGCTGATCGACACGCCGACGGGGCCGCGCGCGGTGGAGACCCTGCGCCCCGGCGATCTGGTGCGCACCATGGATCACGGCGCCCAGCCGGTGCGCTGGGCGGGGTCGCGCTGGGTGAGCCGGGCGGAGATGGCGCTGGATCCGCGCCGGCGTCCGGTGCTGATCCGCGCCGGCGCGTTTGGCCATGGGGCCCCGGCGCGCGACCTCACGGTCAGCCGCCAGCACCGGGTGCTGGTCGGCGGTCCCGCC
Organism: Oceanicella sp.; assembly: GCF_056449545.1. Classification (NCBI taxonomy): domain Bacteria; kingdom Pseudomonadati; phylum Pseudomonadota; class Alphaproteobacteria; order Rhodobacterales; family Paracoccaceae; genus Oceanicella; species Oceanicella sp. The sequence goes on from NZ_JBWOMN010000121.1 coordinate 9,935, forward strand.
GCGCAGGCGCTGTTCGGCGCGGCGCAGGCGCTGGCGCCGGCCATCGGGCTGATCGACGGGGCCTGCGTGACGACGGGCGACGGGCGTCGGGGCGTCATGCTGATCCACCTGCTGTTCGATCGTCATGAAGTGGTGTTCTCCGAAGGGCTGGCCAGCGAAAGCCTGCATCCCGGCCCGCAGGCGCTGGCCGCGTTGACGCCGGAGGCGCAGGCGGAGCTGCGCGCCCTGCGCCCCGATCTCGCCGATCCCGAGGCCCCGCCCCCGGCGCCCGCGCGACGGCTCTTGACGCGGCGCGAGGCGGCGCGCTGGCGCGAGGCCGATGCCATGAACCGGCGATTGAGCGGGGTGTCGGGCGTCGGGGGCGGGTCCGGCGACAAGGCCGGCAGCGGCGCGCTGCGCCTGTGACCGCGTGCCCGGCGGCAAGCGGCTTTCCGGCGCGAAATTCTGACGCGCCAATGCGCGCCCCGCTTTCGGGTTGCGCATTCGGGGCGCGTGCTTGACGCGCGGCGGATTGTCGGGCCCTGGCCCATGTCACGCGCGCCGCAACGGGTGCGGCGGGCCTTGACCCGGCGCCTGAAGCCCGCCCGCGCCAAGCCGCGCCGCATGCGCCACGGAGGCGGAATCGCATTGCTTCTGCGCGGCCTCGGGGTCGCCTTCGTTCACGGCGTCCGTCGGGCGCCGGGCGCCGGGCGATGCGCCGGAGCCGCGCCTACAGCGGCCAGAGCAGCGGGATCACCAGGCTGGCGATCAGCCCCAGCGACAGGTTGAGCGGCAGCCCGATGCGCACGTAATCGATGAACTTGTAGCCGCCCGGCGCGTAGACCAGCGTGTTGGTCTGGTAGCCGATCGGCGTCGCGAAGCTGGCCGAGGCGGCGATCATCACCGCCACCACCAGCGGCCTCGGATCCACCCCCAGCGCCGAGGCCAGCCCGATGGCGATCGGCGTCACCACCACCGCCACGGCATTGTTGGACACCAGTTCGGTCAGAACCGAGGTCAGCAGATACACCGCCCAGATCACCAGCGCCGGGTGCAGCGTGGACAGCCACGGCGCCGCGGCGTTGACGATCAGCGCCACCGCGCCGGATCGCTCCAGCGCCGCGCCGATGGCGAGCATGGAAAAGATCAGCGTCAGCAATCGGCCGTCGACGAAGCCGAACGCCTCGTCGGCGTCGATGCAGCGCGCGAACAGCACCACCGCCACCCCGATCACCGCCGCCGCCACGATCGGCAGCAGGTTCAGCGCCGCGCCCAGCACCACCAGCCCCAGCACCATCAGCACCAGCCAGGCGCGGTCGCGCCGATACGGGCGTTCGGTGGGGGTGGCGATGTCCACCAGCCCCACATCCTCGGCCAGTCGGCGGATGTCCTCGGGGTCGCCCTCCAGCAGCAGCGTGTCGCCGACGCGCACATAGACCTCGTCGAGCTGGCGCCCGATATTCTGATTGCGCCGGTGCACGGCCAGCGGATAGACGCCGTAGCGCCGCCGCAGGCGCAGCTGCCCCAGCGTGCGCCCGATCAGCCGGCAGCCGGGGCCGATCAGCGCCTCGACGGTGACGGTCTTGCGCTCGCTCAGCTTGTCCACCATCGCCAGCGCCCGGGAATCGCGCAGGCCGAGCAATTCGTTGACCCCGGTGCGCAGCACCACCCGGTCGCCTTCGGCCAGCACCACCGCCTTCAGGTCTCGGCGCAGCGATTCGTCGCCGCGCAGCACGTCGATCACCCGCATCCCGTCGCGCCGGAACAGATCCACCTTCAGCGCCGCCTGCCCGATCACCGGCGACCCCGGCGGCACCGCCACCTCGGTGAAAAACCGCAGCTTTTTCTTGTCGGTGAGGAAATCGGTCATGGAATCGCGGTTGGGCAGCAGCCGGGGCGCCGCGAAGCGCATGTAAAGCAGCCCGAATCCGGCCAGCGTCACCCCCAGCGGCGTCACCTCGAACAACGAGAACGGCGCCAGCCCGGCGCTCCGCGCCACCCCGTCCACCAGCAGGTTGGTCGAAGTGCCGATCAGCGTGCAGATCCCCCCGAGGATCGCCGTGTAGCTGAGCGGGATCAGCAGCCGCGAGGCCGACTGCCCCATGCGCTGCGCCAGCCGCACCGCCACCGGGATCAGCATCACCACCACCGGCGTGTTGTTCATGAAGGCCGAGGCCACCAGCGTGAACCCGGCGAAGGCGGCCAGCGTCAGCTTGGGGCGGGATTCGACCCGGCGCCCGGCGAATTGCGAAAACGCCTCCAGCGCGCCGGTGCGCACCAGCGCGCCGGACAGGATGAACATCGCCGCGATGGTCAGCGGCGCCGGGTTGGCCACCGCCGCCAGCAGATCGCTCGCCGACAGCGCGCCGCCCGCCAGCAGCACCGCGACGCCGCCGATGGCCACCACCTCGGTGGGGTATTTCTCGGAGATGAAAAGCGCGAACATCGCAACCACGACGCCCAGTGACAACAGGGCGGCCTGGTGCTCGACCATGAGGATGTACAAAGCGGCGCGGCCCCCCGGATGCGCGGTCCGGAACGCGACCGCCATGGGCCAATCTAGCGGCTCCGGGGCGATCTGTAACGCGCTGATGCAACGGCATTGCGCCGCAATCGCGCCCGGCCTTGCCGATCGCGGCGCGCTGGGCTAGGGGAAGGTCATGCGTATTCTGTTTCTGGGCGATGTCATGGGCCGCGCCGGCCGCAAGGCGGTCACCGATCGGCTCCCCGGCCTGCGCGCCGACCTTAAGCTCGATTTCGTTGTGGTGAACGGCGAGAACGCCGCCGCGGGGCGCGGGCTGACGGCGCGCATCGCCGAGGATCTCTTCGCCGCCGGGGCCGACGCGATCACGCTGGGCGATCACGCCTTCGACCAGAAGGAAATGCTGACCCACATCTCGACCGACCCGCGCATCCTGCGTCCGCTCAACTTCGCCAGATCCGCGCCCGGGCTCGGGGTGCGGGTGTTCGAGGCGACGCGCGGACGCCGCGTGCTGGTGGCGCAGGCGCTGGGGCGGGTTTTCATGAACCGCCCCTATGACGATCCGTTCTCGGCGCTCGACGCGGCGCTGAAAACCGCGCCCATGGGCGGCGGGGTCAACGCGGTGATCGTGGATTTCCACGCCGAGGCCACGTCCGAAAAAATGGGCATGGGCCACTGGCTTGACGGACGCGCGAGCCTCGTGGTCGGCACCCACACCCATGTGCCCACGGGCGACGCCATGATCCTGCCGCGCGGCGCCGCCTATCAGACCGACGCGGGCATGTGCGGCGACTACAATTCGGTGATCGGCATGCAGGTGGACGAGCCCATGCGCCGCTTCATCACCGGCATGCCGCGCGGCCGGTTCGAACCGGCGGGCGGCGAGGCGACGCTGTCGGGCGTATATCTGGAAACCGACGACGCCACCGGGCGCGCCACCCGCGTGAAATCGCTGCGCCTTGGCGGCGTTCTGGCGGAATCCCTGCCCTAGGGTTGGCCTCAGCTCGGCGGGCGCAGAACGCTTTTTTCCGTGACCAGCGCGTCCAGCGGCTGATCCGTGGGCTCCAGCGGCAGCAGCTCGGCCTGCTGCGCCGCATAGGCGAAGCCGATCGCCTGCGTCGGGCGCCGCGCGCGCAGCTTTTCCAGCGTGCGGTCGTAGAAGCCGCCGCCATAGCCGAGCCGGTTCAACCGCGGATCGAAGGCCACCAGCGGCACGATCAGCGCCTCGGGCGTCAGCCAGTCGCCCGCAGCGGGCACCCGGGCGCCGAAGGGGCCGTCGATCATTTCGGCCGCGGGGGTCCATTCGCGAAAGTCCAGCGGCCGCCCCTTGCCCGCGATCACCGGCACGCAGATCCGCATCCCGGCGGCGTGCAGGCGGCGCATCGCCGGCATCGGGTCGATTTCGCTGCGCATGGCCATGTAGCCGGCGACGATGCGCGGGGCGATCGCCAGCAGCTCCGCCTCCAGCGCCGCGCGGGCCGGGGCCGAATCGGCGACGCCATGGGCGGCGGCGCGGCGCGCCAGCGCGGTTTTGCGCGCCGCGGCCTTGAGTTCGCGCAGGGCCGTTTCACGGCCGGCGGATCGGTGGGTCTGGGTCATGGCTCGGGTGATAGCGCCCCCGCGCTGCGCTCGATGGTCTGATTGCGGCATTGCGGCGGGCCCGTCGCGACCGTGGAGGCGTTTTGATCCTCGAGAGCCTGGGTTACCAGGTGGGCGCCGGATGCGTTAGGCCACGACCAGTCGCAGAGCCAGCTCCCTTTCGAAGAAATAGGCCACCAGGATGTAAGCCTCTCACGCGAGGGACAGAACCCGCCACCCCGATACATAGTCCTCGCGGGCGCCAAGGGGAAGGGGCGCGCCAGCCCCGCCGCCTTGCATCAGCCCCCCGACTTGCGCCGTCCGCCCCTTGACCCGCTGCGGGCGACTCGCTAAATGCAGCCTCGGACCGCCTGTTGGGGAATAGGTTAACGGTAGACCCGCAGACTCTGAATCTGTTAGTCCTGGTTCGAATCCAGGTTCCCCAGCCACCCGCGGTCCCCAGCCGATCTCCGGGACATGCGCGCGCCCGTCCGGCCCGCGCCGGCGCAGGGCGTCGGTGCGCCCTATGCGGCGCAAAGATCGCCCAGGATGGCCAGCGCGGAATCGATTTCGGCGGCGGTGTTGTAATGGGCGATGCCCAGCCGCAGCACCCCGTCATCAAGGTCGAGCCCCAGCTGCTGCGCCGCCGCAAAGGCGTAGTTGTGCCCGGACCAGGCGTTGACGCCCCTTTCCGCCAGCCCCGCCGCCAGCCGGTCGCTGGCGCGATGCGCGCAGGTCAGCGACACGGTGGGCACCCGGTCCTGCATGCGGTTGGAGTCGGTGACGCCCTTGATCGACACGCCGTCGATGGCCGTCAGCCCCTCGATCAGCCGCCGGGTCAGCGCGTGCTCAAAGGCGGTCGAGGCCGAGAACGCCGCCGCGATCGCCGCGCGCGCCGCGCCTTGGGCGCCCAGCGTCCGGCCCAGCCATTCGAAATGGTCGATGCAGGCGATCAGGCCCGCCTGCAATTCCACCTGCGGCGTGCCGCGTTCGAACCTTTCGCCCGGCCCGGCGGGGCCGCAGCGCAGGCGGTCGGCCTGCAGATCCTTCAGCAGCGCCTCGCGCCCCCACAGGACACCCAGATGCGGGCCGAAGAACTTGTAGGCCGAGCAGGCCAGGAAATCGCAGTCCAGCGCCGCCACGTCGATCAGCCCGTGCGGCGCGAACTGCACCGCGTCCACATAGACCAGCGCGCCCGCGTCATGGGCCATGGCGCTCAGCGCCCGCACGTCGTTGACCGATCCGGTCATGTTGCTGGCGTAGTTCAGCGCCACCGCGCGGGTGCGCTCGGACAGCGCCGCGGCCAGGGCCTCGGGTTCGATCCGCCAGCTCGTCTCGTCGAATTCGACCCAGCGCACCGTCAGGCCGAAATCCCGCGCCGCGGCCAGCCAGGGCGAGATGTTGCCCTCGTGATCCATGCTGGTGACCACGATCTCGTCGCCCGGCGCGCAGCTGCGGGCGATGGCGCGCGCGATCTGGAAGGTCAGCCCGGTCATCGAGGCGCCGATGGCGATCTCCTCCGCCGCGCCCGCGCCCAGAAAGGTCGCCGCCTTCGCATGGGCGGCCTCGACGATCGCGCCGGCGCGCCGCGACTGCCCGAAATGCCCGCCCAGATTGGCGCAGTCGCGCAGCATCGCGTCCCGCACCGCGTCAAGCACCCGGCGCGGAACCTGGGCGCCCGCCGGATTGTCCAGAAACACCGGCCCGGAGGCCAGCAGGCTGGGGAACTGGTCGCGCACGGTCTCGATCGGGAAAGCGGAAGCGGGCATCGGTCAAAATCCTTCGGGATGGGCGATGGGGCGGCGGTCAATGGGCGATGATCTGGCTGAGAAACAGTTTCGTGCGCGCGTGTCGGGGGCTGTCGAAAAACGCCGCCGGCGGGCTGGCCTCGACGATCTCGCCGCCATCCATGAACGCCACCTTGTCGGCGACGCGCCGCGCAAAGCCCATTTCATGGGTGACGCAGATCATGGTCATGCCGTCGCGCGCGAGGTCGGTCATCACGTCGAGCACCTCGGAGATCATCTCCGGATCCAGCGCCGAGGTGGGTTCGTCGAACAGCATGATCC
>NZ_JBWOMN010000122.1:0-59833 GCF_056449545.1 Oceanicella sp.
GCGTCGACTCCGCCCCGCCGCCGGCCCCGCCCGCCGCCGCATCGCCCGCCGGCGCCGCTGGCCGCGTCGGATAGGCCACGATCGCCGCCGCCGCCGCCGCCGCGCTGAGCGCGAACCCCACGACCACCCCCCGGAACACGCCGCCCGATCCGCTTCCGCTCATGCTTCCCACTCCGTTCATTTGAGTTACGCGCCGAACCGGGAGCGCGATCCCGATCGCTCCCGCCCGGCATGACTTGACGCTGTCTTGACGCGACCATCCGGTTCCCCGCATGTATTACCGGTGAATGGGCGGGCAGGCCAGCCTGCCCATGATCCCGAATCCGAAAGGCGCGCCTGCCCATGTTACTGCTGATCGACAACTATGACAGCTTCACATACAACCTCGTGCACTATCTGGGCGAACTCGGCGCCGAGGTGGAGGTCTGGCGCAACGATCAGCTTACGGTTGCCCAGGCCATGGCCAAGGCCCCGAAAGCCGTGGTGCTGTCGCCCGGCCCCTGCGACCCGGACCGGGCGGGGATCTGTCTGGAGCTGACGCGGGCGGCGGCGCGGGCGCGGCTGCCGCTGATGGGGGTGTGCCTCGGGCATCAGACCATCGGACAGGCGTTCGGCGGCGCGGTGGCGCGCTGTCACGAGACCCTGCACGGCAAGACCTCCAGGATCCGCCACGGCGGCAAGGGGCTGTTCGCCGGCCTGCCGCAGGATTTCACCGCCACCCGCTATCATTCGCTGACCGTGCTGCGCGACGACCTGCCCGATTGCCTCGAGATCACCGCCGAAAGCGACGGCGCCGCGCCGGTGATCATGGGGCTGCAGCATCGCGACCTGCCGATCCACGGGGTGCAGTTTCACCCGGAATCGATCCGCTCCGAGCACGGCCACGCCATGCTCGCCAATTTCCTCGACCTCGCGGGGCTGCCCGTGAAGGAGCCCGCCTGATGTCCGACGCACTGAAACCCCTGATCGCGCTGGCCGCCGAAGGCCCCCTGTCGCGCGAACAGGCCACCGCCGCCTTTGACGCCATCATGTCGGGCGAGGCCACGCCGGCGCAGATCGGCGGGTTCCTGATGGCCCTGCGCACGCGCGGCGAAAGCGTGGGCGAATACGCCGCCGCCGCCTCGGTGATGCGCGCCAAGATGGATCGGGTGCGCGCGCCTGAAGGCGCCATGGACATCGTCGGCACCGGCGGCGACGGCAAGGGCACGCTCAATATTTCCACCGCCGCGGCCTTCGTGGTGGCCGGCGCCGGGGTGATCGTCGCCAAGCACGGCAACCGCAACCTCAGTTCGAAATCCGGCGCGGCCGACGCGCTGGGACAGATGGGGGTGAACGTGATGGTCGGCCCGGCGGTGGTGGAGGCGGCGCTGAAGGGCGCGGGCATCGCCTTCATGATGGCCCCCATGCATCACCCGGCGATGCGCTACGTGGGCCCGGCGCGGGCGGAACTGGGCACGCGCACCATCTTCAACATCCTCGGGCCCATGACCAACCCCGCCGGGGTCACGCGCCAGCTGACCGGGGTGTTCGCGCCCGACATGCTGCGGCCCATGGCCGAGACGCTGACCGAACTGGGGACCGAGCGCGCCTGGCTGGTGCACGGCTCGGACGGCACCGACGAATTGTCCATCGCCGGGCCGTCCGCAGTGGTGGAAACCCGCGACGGCGCGCTGCGCGACTTCGAGGTGCATCCAGAGGACGCCGGCCTGCCGGTGCATCCCTTCGAGGCGATCCTCGGCGGCGAACCCGCCGAGAACGCGGCGAAACTCCGCGCCCTGCTCGACGGCGCCCCCGGGGCCTATCGCGACGCGGTGCTGCTGAACGCCGCCGCGGCGCTGGTGGTGGCCGGGCGCGCCGACGACCTGAAGGCCGGGGCCGAGATCGCGCGCGAAAGCATCGACGGCGGCGAAGCAAGGCGCCGGATCGAGGCGCTGGCCCGCATCACCTCCGCCGCCTGAACCGCGCCGGCGTCCATTGCAAGCAGAGACCCAGATCATGACCGTGCTCGACCGGATCAAGGCCTACAAGCTCGAAGAGATCGCCGCGCGCAAGGCGGCGCGCCCCCTGGCGCAGGTGGAGGACGCCGCCCGCGCCGCGCCGCCGCCGCGCGGCTTCGCCCGCGCGCTGCGCGACGCGGCGCGGGCCGGGCGCTACGGGCTGATCGCGGAAATCAAGAAGGCCAGCCCCTCCAAGGGCCTGATCCGCGCCGATTTCGACCCGCCGGCGCTGGCCCGCGCCTATGAGGCCGGGGGCGCCGCCTGCCTGTCGGTGCTCACCGACGCGCCGTCCTTCCAGGGCAGTGAAAGCGACCTTGCGGCGGCGCGGGCCGAGGTCTCGCTGCCGGTGTTGCGCAAGGATTTCATGTATGATTCCTGGCAGGTGGCCGAGGCCCGGGCCATGGGCGCCGACTGCATCCTGATCATCATGGCCAGCGTCGCGGACGACCAGGCGCAGATGCTCGAAGCCGAGGCCGCGCGCTGGGGCATGGATGCGCTGATCGAGGTGCATGACGCGGCGGAACTGGCACGCGCCGCCGCCCTCGAGTCGCCGCTTATCGGGGTCAACAACCGCAACCTGAAGACCTTCGAAACCCGGCTGGAGACCACCGAGACGCTGGCCGCCGCGATCCCGGAGGATCGGCTGCTTGTGGCGGAATCCGGGCTCTCGACGCCGGCTGACCTCGCCCGGCTCGCCCGCGTCGGCGCCCGCTGCTTTCTCGTCGGCGAGAGCCTGATGCGCCAGGACGACGTGGCCGCCGCCACGCGCGCGCTGCTCGCCGCCCCCGACGACTGAAAGCCGACCACGCAAGCATCCTGGAAATCGGAGGCCCGCCCCATGCCTGAACTCACCCATTTCGACGCCCAGGGCGCCGCGCATATGGTCGATGTCTCCGACAAGGCGGTCACCGCGCGCACCGCGATCGCGCGCGGCGCGGTGGAGATGGCGCCCGCGACCCTGGCGCTGATCGCCGGGGGCCGGGCGAAGAAGGGCGACGTGCTGGCGGTGGCCCGGCTCGCCGGGATCATGGCCGCCAAGCGCACCGCCGAGCTGATCCCGCTCTGCCACCCGCTGCCGCTGTCCAAGGTCTCGCTGGACCTGACGGCGGACGCCGCGACCAATCGGGTCGAGATCGAGGCCACCGTGCGCACCACCGGGCGCACCGGGGTTGAAATGGAGGCGCTGACCGCCGTCGCCATCGCCCAGCTCACCGTCTATGACATGGTCAAGGCGGCGGACAAGGCCATGCGGCTGACCGACACGCGGCTGGTGTTCAAGGAGGGCGGCAAGTCGGGGGTCTATCAGGCCGACTGAACGCCCCGGTCGGATGTCTGCGCGTTTGGCGCCATTGCGCGGCGGCGGGTTTGCGCGCTCTAGTCACGCAGCCCGATCGCCGCGACAAGAGAAAGCGAAACCAGAAGAATGATCTCGACCGATGAGGCGCTCGCCCGCATCCTCGCCCTCATGTCCCCCGCAGGCGACGTGGAAACCGTCCCGCTGACCGCCGCCATGGGCCGGGTGCTGGCCGCCCCGGCGCGCGCGCGGCGCAGCCAGCCGCCCTTCGCCGCCTCGGCCATGGACGGCTACGCGGCGCGCGACGCCGACATTCGCCCCGGCGCGACGCTGCACGTGATCGGCGAGGCCCGGGCCGGGCGGCGCTTCGGCGGCAGGGTCGGCCCCGGCGAGGCGGTGCGCATTTTCACCGGCGCCCCGGTTCCCGAAGGCGCCGACCGGGTGCTGATTCAGGAAGACGCGATCCGCGACGGCGATCGCGTCACCATCGCCGCCGACCCCGACCCGCAAGCCTATGTCCGCCCCGCCGGGCTGGATTTCGCCGCCGGCGACGAAATTTCCGCGCCGCGCCGGCTGTCCGCGCCGGACCTGGCGCTGATCGCGGCGATGAACCTGCCCGAGGTGACGGTGCGGCGGCGCCCGGTGGTGGCGCTGATCCCCACCGGCGACGAATTGGCGGAGCCCGGCGAAACCCCGGGCCCCGACCAGATCATGTGCTCCAATTCCTACGGGCTTTTCGCCATGCTCGCCGCCGCCGGCGCCGATCCGCGCCTGATCCCCATCGCCCGCGATGACCGCGACAGCCTGCGCGCGGCGCTGGAGGCGGCGCGCGGCGCCGACCTGATGGTGACGCTTGGCGGCGTGTCGGTGGGCGATCACGACCTGGTGCGCGAGGTGTTCGGCGGCGCCGGGCTGGATCTGAGCTTCTATCGCATCGCCATGCGCCCCGGAAAGCCGCTGATGGCGGGACTGCTGGGCGGCGCGCCCATGCTCGGGCTGCCGGGCAACCCGGTCTCGGCCATGGTCTGCGGGCGGCTGTTCCTGATTCCGGCGGTGGACGCGTTGCTGGGGCTGCCCGCCGCGCGCCCGCCGCGCCGCGCCGCGCCGCTCGCCCGCGCCCTGCCCGCCAACGGCGCGCGCGAACATTTCGCCCGCGCGCGGCTGCGTCGGCGCGACGGGCGGGAAACGCTGGAGGTTTTCGACAATCAGGACAGTTCGGTGCTGTCGCTGCTGGCGCGCGCCGACTGCCTCGCGGTCATCCCGCCGCATGCGGGCGAACAACCTGCTGGTGCAATGGTGGACTACATATTACTCTAGCATGAACCGATCTCCGATCCTCTTGACACAAAACGAGAACTTAACTAGAACAATGTCGGAAGGGGCGGTTTTCTGCGGAGTGGAACTGATTTTTCCGCAGCATCAGGAAAAGTGAGGGACCGGCATGCTGACACGTAAACAACTCGACCTTCTCCAGTTTATCCACACCCGGGTGCAGAAGGACGGGGTGTCGCCCTCGTTCGACGAAATGAAGGTGGCGCTGGATCTGCGCTCCAAATCCGGCATCCACCGGCTGATCACGGCGCTCGAGGAACGCGGCTTCATCCGCCGGCTCGCCCATCGCGCGCGGGCCATCGAGATCGTCAAGCTGCCCGACAGCATGGTCGCCCAGGGCCGCGCCGCGTCGGGCTTTTCGCCGACGCTGATCGACGGCGGCGCCCCGGATCGCGGCGAATCCCGCCCTGGCGCGCAGCCTGGCGCCATGCCGGTGATCGCCGAGGCGCGGGCGGTGCCGCTGATGGGCCGCATCGCCGCCGGCGTGCCCATCGAGGCCATCCAGCAGACCACCGGGCAGGTCGGGGTGCCGGCCTCGATGCTGGCTTCGGGGGCCGATCACTACGCGCTGGAGGTGCGGGGCGATTCCATGATCGACGCGGGCATCCATGACGGCGACGTGGTGGTGATCCAGCGTCAGGACATGGCCGATAACGGCGACATCGTGGTGGCGCTGGTCGAGGACCAGGAGGCGACCCTGAAACGCCTGCGCCGGCGCGGCGGCGCGGTGGCGCTGGAGGCCGCCAACCCGGCCTACGAAACCCGCGTCTACAACGCCGATCAGGTGCGCATCCAGGGCAAGCTGGTCGGATTGATCCGGTCCTACTAGGCGTTTTCGCCCCGTGGGCTCAACGATCCGGGGCGCCGGATCCGGGGCGCCCGGCTATCGGTCGCGCGCCATGCCCCAGACCCTTTCGCGCGCATCGTCCAGCGCGTTGCGCAGGGCGACGCCGTCGCCGCGCGGGGTGATCGACACCGCGCCGCGGCGGCGCAGATCCTCGGGCCCGAGGCGAAGGCAGTCGCCCGGCGCCGACGCCCGCGCCCCCGGCGTGATCAGGATGACGCCGGGCTTGCAGGCCGCCTCCAGCGTCTTGAGGCTGGCGCGGCCGCGGATCAGCGCCACGCGCCAGCCGTTGCTCAGCGACCCCTCCGCCCGGCCCTCGCCATGGGTCAGCCCGGGGCGACGCGCCGCAGCGCGCTGATCCGCGCCGTCGCCGTCGCGGGCCAGCCAGACCGTCGCCGGGTAGCCGCCCCCGCGCGATCGGTCCAGCGCCCGGCCCTGCGGTCCCATCAGCCCGATCAACCGCCCCTCGGGCGCGATCAGCAGTTCCGGCCGGGCGCCGGCGACCCCCCACGTCGCCATGGCCAGCGCCAGGGCGCCAAGCCCCAGAAACCGCATCCGCGTGGACCACAGCGCCAGCCAAAGCCCGCCCAGCGTGATCAGCGGCAGCACCGCGTCATGGGCCGCCGCCACCGGGCGCACCGCGCCGGGCAGGGACGCGACCACGCGCGCCACCCAGAGGATCGCGCCGATCCCCTGCCCCATGAGCCACAGCGCCGGCTGCTCCAGCCCCAGCGGGGCCAGCGCCGCCGCCAGCGCCCCCATGGGCATCACCCAGAACGCCATCACCGGCACCGCCGTCACATTCGCCAGCAGCCCGTAATTGGCGATGCGGTTGAAGCTGATCGCCGAAAACGGCGCCGTGGCCAGCCCGGCGATCAGCGAGGTCAGCGCCAGCCCCACGGCGTATCGCGCCAGCACCCGCCAGCGGCTGCGCGCGCCGTCAAAGGCGAACCACTGGCGCCGCCGGGCGATTTCATAGAAGGCGATCAACGCCGTAGTGGCGGCGAAGGACATCTGAAACCCGGCGCCGGTGAGGCTCTCGGGCCGATACAGCAGAATCGCCAGCGCCGCCGCCGCCAGCGCCCGCAGCGAGATCGCCGGCCGGTCCAGCATCACCGCGATCAGCGCCGCCGCCGCCATCACGAAGGCGCGCTGCGTCGCCACCGAGGCCCCGGACAGCAGCAGATAGGCCAGCCCCGCCGCCAGCGCCGCCGCCGCGGCGATTTTCTGGGTCTGCCAATACAAGGCCGCGCGCGGGATCAGCGCCAGCAGCAGGCGCACCGCGCCAAACACGATCGCCGAGAGCAACCCCATGTGCAGCCCCGATATGGCCAGCAGATGCGCGAGGTTGGAATCGCGCAGCGCCTGGGTGGCGGACTGGCGCACGCCCTCGCGGTTGCCGGTGAGGATCGCCGAGGCGAAGGCCCCGTTCTCGCCCGGGATCGCCGCCTGAATGGCGCGCGACAGGTCGCCGCGCCGCTGCGCCAGCCAGTTGCGCAGGCGGCGCATGGGGCCTTCCAGTTCGGCATGCACCGCCGCCACCGCCGGGCCGCGCGCGAAACCGACCGCGCCGAGCCCCTCGAACCAGGCCCAGCGGCGGAAATCGAAAGCCCCGGGCTCCACGGGATCGCCCGGCGGGCCGATGCGCGCGAACACCGCGATGCGGTCGCCGATCTGCACGTCGCGCGCGAAGGCGCCCTCCAGCAGCGTCACCCGCACCCGCGCCGGGGTCTCGCCGCGCGCCACGCCGAAGATCACCACATCCTCCAGCAGCACCCGGCGCATGTCGGTGCGCGATCGCGAGATGCTCATCACCTGGCCCTCGACGGTGGCGTCGATGGCCCCCGCCAGCACCGGCTCGGCGGCGATCCGCGCGCGCAGCGTGGCCATGGCCAGCCCCAGCGACACCAGCGCCAGGGCGATGAAGGCCAGCGACAGCAGCGGGCGGCGCCGGCCCATGGCCATGGGGATCGTCGCCACCGGCGCGGCCAGCGCCACGGCCACCACCCAGCCCGAGGGTTCGAAGGGCGCGGCGAAATACAGCCATATTCCAAGGCCGAGGCACACCGGCGCCCAAAGCGGCGCGCGCCGTCGTTCCCGCATAAGCCAGCGAACCAGGTCCAATCGGGTCAAGCGCCTTGTTCTCCGGGCAATGGATTGCGATAACACGCGCGCACTTTAGACATATTCCGGACGTGTGAAAGCCATGACCCGACAAGAATCCGATGCAAACCCGCCCGTGGTGACGCGATTCGCGCCCTCGCCCACCGGATTCCTGCATATCGGCGGCGCCCGCACGGCGCTGTTCAACTGGCTGTACGCGCGCGGACGGGGCGGGAAATTCCTGCTGCGCATCGAGGACACCGACCGCGCGCGTTCGACCCCCGAGGCGACGCAGGCGATTCTCGACGGGCTGACCTGGCTCGGGCTCGACTGGGACGGCGAGGCCGCCAGCCAGTTCGCCGCCAAGGCGCGCCATGGCGAGGTGGCCGCCTCCATGCTGGCCAACGGCGCCGCCTTTCGCTGCTACGCCACGAAAGACGAGATCGACGCCTTCCGCGCGCAGGCCAGGGCCGAGGGCCGCCCGCCGCAATTCATCAGCCCCTGGCGCGACGCGCCCGCGGCGCAACGCCCCGACCGGCCCTTCACCATCCGCCTGAAGGCGCCGCGCGACGGCGAGGTGACGGTGAATGACGCGGTGCAGGGCGATGTCACCTGGGACGCGGCGCAGATGGACGACCTGATCCTGCTCAGATCGGACGGCACGCCCACCTACATGCTCGCCGTGGTGGCGGACGATCACGACATGGGCGTCACCCATGTCATTCGCGGCGACGACCACCTGACCAACGCCGCGCGCCAGACCCTGATCTACCGGGCCATGGGCTGGAAGGTTCCGGTTTTCGCCCATATCCCGCTGATCCACGGCCCCGACGGGGCCAAGCTGTCCAAGCGCCACGGCGCGCTCGGCGTCGAGGCCTATCGCGACATGGGCTATCTGCCCGAGGCGCTGCGCAACTATCTGGCGCGGCTCGGCTGGTCCCATGGCGATGACGAATTCTTCACCACCGCGCAGGCCGTGGCCTGGTTCGACCTGCCCGGCGTCAACAAGTCCGCGGCGCGATTCGACTTCGCCAAGCTGGCCAATCTCAACGGCCAGCACATGCGCGCCGCCAGCGACGCGCGGCTGGTGGCGGCGGTGCGCGATCTTTTTGCGGCGCAGCATGCGCCAATGCCGAGCCAGACCCGCATGGCAATGCTGGCGGCGGCCATGCCGGGGCTGAAGGAACGCGCCAAGACCGTCGTCGAGCTTATTGACAACGCTTACTATATATTCGCAGACAGGCCTTTGGAGCCGAACGAAAAAGCGCTGAAAATCCTCACGCCGGAGGCCCGCGCCATGCTCGCCAGTTTGACTTCGCGGTTGCAAAATGATAGCTCGTGGACCGAAGAAGCGCTGCATCAGAGCGTGCGCGACTTCGCCGAGGCGGAAGGCCTGAAACTCGGCAAGGTCGCCCAGCCGCTCCGCGCAGCGCTGACCGGGCGCGCCATCTCGCCAAGCGTTTTTGACGTGATGGTTACGCTCGGGCGTGAGGAATCCCTCGCACGACTGAATGACGCTTCGGCCGCCGGAGGCTGACGCGATTGAACCGGGGCGGCCCGCGTCGCCGCCCTGCATGATCCGAACGCGCGGCGACGCGCCAACAGACCGTCGACAGACAAGGGGGATTTCCCATGACCAATGACACCACCCGATCCGCTGCGCTTTCCATCGGCGAGAGCACGATCGAGCTGCCGGTCCTTGAGGGAAGTCTCGGCCCGAAGGTCATCGACATCCAGAAGCTCTACGCCCAGTCGGGCATGTTCACCTACGACCCGGGCTTCACCTCGACCGCCGCCTGCGAAAGCGCCATCACCTTCATCGACGGCGACAAGGGCGAATTGCTGTATCGCGGCTATCCCATCGACCAATTGGCCAGCCAGTCGCATTATCTGGAGGTCTGCTACCTGCTGCTCTACGCGGAATTGCCCTCGGCCGCGCAGCTCGAGGATTTCGAGACCCGCGTCACCCGCCACACCATGCTGCACGAACAGATGCAGGGGTTCTATCGCGGCTTCCGGCGCGACGCGCATCCCATGGCCATCGTCTGCGGCGTGGTCGGCGCCATGTCCGCCTTCTATCATGACAGCACCGACATCAACGATCCCTGGCAGCGCGAAGTCGCCACCATCCGGCTGATCGCCAAGCTGCCCACCATCGTCGCCTGGGCCTTCAAGTATTCGATCGGTCAGCCTTTCGTGTTCCCGCGCAACGACATGGATTACGCCACCAATTTCCTGCACATGTGCTTCGCCACCCCCTGCGAGGACTACCATGTGGACCCGGTTCTGGCGCGGGCCATGGACAAGATATTCACCCTGCACGCGGATCACGAACAGAACGCCTCGACCTCGACGGTGCGGCTGGCCGGGTCGTCGGGCGCCAATCCCTTCGCCTGCATCGCCGCCGGGGTGGCCTGCCTGTGGGGGCCGGCCCATGGCGGCGCCAACGAGGCGGCGCTCGACATGCTGCGCGAAATCGGCACGGTGGATCGCATCCCCGAATTCGTCGCCCGCGCCAAGGATCGCGACGATCCCTTCCGCCTGATGGGATTCGGGCATCGCGTCTACAAGAATTTCGACCCCCGCGCCAAGGTGATGAAGGAAAGCGCCGACGAGGTGCTGCACCTGCTCGGGGTCGATGACAACCCGACCCTGCAGGTGGCCAAGGAACTGGAGCGCATCGCGCTCGAAGACCCCTATTTCATCGAGAAGAAGCTGTATCCGAACGTCGATTTCTATTCGGGCATCATTCTCGAGGCCATGGGCTTTCCGACCTCCATGTTCACGGCGCTGTTCGCCATGTCGCGCACCGTGGGCTGGATCGCCCAGTGGAAGGAGATGATCGAGGAAAGCTCCAAGATCGGCCGGCCGCGCCAGCTTTACACCGGACCGGCGCAGCGCGACTACGTGGAGGTCGAGAACCGCTGAATCCGCTTGCGATCGGCGTCAGGTGAAGAACGGGGCCGGCGCGGCCCCGTTTTGCGTTGCGCTCAGGCTTTGTGCGCGCCCCCGGCGCCCAGATGCGCCAGCACGGAACGCGCCGCGCGCAGCCCCGGATCCGGCCCGCCGCGCCCCAGCATGTCCAGCGCCCGCGCGGCCGCGGCGATCTGGCGGACGCGGGCATCGGGATTTTCGATGATCCCGGCCAGCGCCGCCGCCATGTCGGGCGGTTGCATGTAGCGCTGCAGGAATTCCGGGATGATCTTTTCGCCCAGCAGGATGTTGATGAGGTTGGCGCTGTCCACGCGCACGATCCGCTCGACGATGAAGGCCGTGAGGGGATTGCCGCGATAGGCCACCGCCTGCGGCGTCGCCATGGCCGCCAGTTCCAGCGTCACGGTCCCCGAGGCCGCCAATGCCAGATCGGCGGCGGCGAAGGCCTGGAATTTCCGCCGCTCGGCCTCGGCGGGGTCAAGCCCGCGCGGGTCGATCAGCGTCGCCTCCAGCGGCCAGTCGCGCAGCGCCGCCGCGACCTGCGCCGCGACGCCGGGGGCGGCGGGCGCGATGACGGCGATGTCGGGATGGCGCGCGCGCAGCAGCCCCAGGGTTTCGCCGAACGGGCCGGCCATGTTGGCCACCTCGCCCGCGCGACTGCCCGGCAGCACGGCGACCAGCGGCCGGTCGCCGATGCCCAGTGCGGCGCGCAGCGCCTGCGGATCGCGGGTTTCGGGCGGCGCCAGGGCGGCCACCGGGTGGCCGGTGAAATCGCAGCTCATGCCGGCGGCCCGCATATGGGGGGGTTCGAAAGGCAGCAGCGCCAGCACGTGATCCACATGGGCGGCCATCGTCTTCGCCCGCCCCGGCCGCCAGGCCCAGACCGAGGGCGCGACATAATGGATCACCGGGCAATCCGGGCGCGCCGCCTTCAGCTTGCGCGCCACGCGCATGGTGAAGCCGGGGCTGTCGATGGTGATCAGCGCATCCGGGCGCGCGGCGATCGCGTCCGCCGCGGTCTGGCGGATGCGGCGCAGCAGCCCGCGCAGGCGCGGCAGCACCTCGACCAGCCCCATGATCGCCAGTTCGTCGGGCGGGAACAGGGTTTTCAGCCCCTCGGCCTGCATCATCGGCCCGCCGACGCCAAGAAATTCCACCGGGCGCGCCGACGTCGCCTTCAAGCCCTTCATCAGCGCCGCGCCAAGCCGGTCGCCCGAGGCCTCCCCCGAAATCAGATACAGCCGCAGCGGGGCCGCGGCGTTCACGACCCGGTCCGCGCGTCGCCCGCATCCGCCGCCACGCCCCAGAGAAACAACCCCAGCCGGTCGGCCTCGGCGACGGTTTGCGCAGGGCCGAGCATCAGCACCCCGCCGCTTTGCACCGCCACCCCGCGCAGGCCGGCCTCGGCGGCGCGGCGGATGGTCTCGGGGCCGATGGCGGGCAGGTCGGCGCGCCAGTCCTGCCCCGGCTTGGGGGCCTTCAGAAGCAGCCCCGAGGGCCGGTCCGGGCGCAGATCCGCGCTCACCGCGCCCACCTGCGCCAGCAGCGCGTCGGTGCCGGCGATGGCCTCGACGCCAAGGCATTGCCCCCCCGCCACCACCGCGCCCTGCCCCACATCGACGGCGCCGATGGCGGCGACGATGCGCGCCGCGCGGATGGCGTCCGCGCGGTCGCGCTCGTCGGGCTTCACGGCGCCGAGCACGCCCTCGCCCGCCAGCAGGCTTTCGAGCTGCTCATGGGCGGCGACCACGGGAAAGCCCTCGGCGGCGAGGATGTCGGCGAAGCCGCGCAGCATCTCGTCATCGCCCTTGCCCAGCAGCCGCAGCAGCCGCGCGGCCAGCGCCACGGTCTTGAAATCAAAGCGCAGGGGATTGAGCCTGGGCCGCGTCATGGCCCCGGCGAAACACACCCGGTCGCACCCCGCCGCCGCCAGGGCGCGCAACATCCTGCCGGCCTTTTCGAACGGCACGTCCAGATGCGGATGGGCGTCGATCCAGGGCGCGTCCACGCCCTCGGGGCGGATGACGAACACCCGCTGCCCCCGCCGCGCGCGATCCTCGGCGATCAGGCGCGGCAGATCCCCGGCGCCCGCGATGATGCCAAGCGCGCCCGCCACCGGCCTCAGGCGTCGCCCGGGATGCAGATGCGCCGCGCGCTGTCGGCGAGGATGAAATCGGCGATCTCGCGCACCAGCGGCTGATCCGCATTGGCGGCGGCGATCTCGGCGGCGCGCTCGGCCAGCGCGCCCTCGCCGTCGAACAGCGCCCGATAGGCCGCGCGCAGCGCGTGGATCTGGTCGCGGGGCACGCCGCGCCGCTTCAGCCCGATCAGGTTGAGCCCCGCCAGCCGGGCCCGGTCGCCGGTCACCGACCCATAGGGGATCACGTCGCGCTCCACCCCTGTCATGCCGCCGACGATGGCGCCCCGCCCGATGCGGCAATGCTGATGCACCGCCGAATTGCCGCCGAGGATCACATGGTCGCCGATCTGCACATGCCCGGCCAGCGGCACGTTGGCGGCCTGCACCACGCCGTTGCCGACCCGGCAGTCATGGCCCACATGCGCCGAGGCCATGAACAGGCAGCCATCGCCGATCACCGTGCGGCCGCCGCCGCCGTCGGTGCCGGGATTCATCGACACGTATTCGCGGATCATGTTGCGGGCGCCGATTTCAAGCGTGCTGTCCTCGCCGCTGAATTTCAGGTCCTGCGGCTGGTGGCCGAGCGAGGCGAAGGGCCACACCACGGTGGCCTCGCCGATGCTGGTGCGTCCGGCGATCGCCACATGGCTTTTCAGCTCCACCTTCGCGGCCAGCCTGACCTCGGCGCCGAGCACGCAGAAAGGGCCGATGCGCGCCTCGGGGCCGATCACGGCGCCCGGCTCGATGATCGCGGTGGGGTGAATCTGCGCGCTGGGGTCCATGCCCGCGTTGGCGTTCACGCAGCATCCCCCCGGCGCGGATCATCGGGCGGCACGATCATCGCGGCGAATTCCGCCTCGGCCACGGTCTTGCCGTCGACCTTGCCCTCGCCCCAGAATTTCCAGATCTTGCCGCGCCCGCGCAGGATGCGCACATGCAGTTCAAGCTGATCGGCGGGCCCGACTTTCTGGCGGAATCGCGCCTTGTCGAGGGTCATGAAATAGACCAGCATCTCCTGGTTTTCCATGCCGAGCGTGTCCACCACCAGCACCGAGGCGGTCTGGGCCATGGCCTCGACGACAAGCACCCCGGGCATAACCGGCTCCTGGGGGAAATGCCCCTGGAAGAACGGTTCGTTGGCGGTGACGTTCTTGATGCCGACGGCGCTGTCATGCTTGCGGATCTCGCGCACCGCGTCGATCAGCAGGAATGGGTAGCGATGCGGGATCATCCGCTTGATGCGGGCTATGTCCGCGCGGCCCGGCGCATCGGCCGGCTGCGTGTCGTCAGTCATGGCGGCGTCTTGCTCCTCGGCACCCGTTCATCACGAAACGCCCCTGATTAACCTTCGCGCGCGTCAGGTCAAGGGCGCGCGGCGCGCAAAACGCCGCTCGCCGCCCCCGCTTGAGGCCCGGTCACGGCTGGGACAGCGATTCGGGCGGGTCGAAGGACACCCCCTCCATCACCATGTTGAAGCGCTGGATCGCCTCCTCGGTCACGTCATGGACCTGGTCGGCGGCCAGCACCGCCGCGGCGTCGATCAGGATCGCGGCGCCCTTGTCGCGGCGCAGGCCTTCGAGCACCCGGGGCAGCGCCGAGCGCAGGGCGGTGCGCGCCTCGGACAGGAAGCTCAGCAATTGCGTGCCCCGTTCCTGCGCCGCGCGGCGTTCGCGGCGCACCCGGCGGTCGAAATCGCGGGTGCGGCGGCGGAATTCCTCCCGGTCCATGGTGTCGCGCAGGCGGGTCAGTTCAAGCTCCTCGGCCTCGAGCTCGGCCTTCACGCGGTTCAGCCGCGCCTCGACGGTTGCGCGCAGGCGCTTTTCGGTTTCCAGCAGGTCTCGCGCCGGGTTCGAGGCGGCAAGCACGCGCTGCTGGTTGACGATCAGGATCTGCGGGACCGCGACGGCCCGCGGCGCGGTCGCGTCGGGGGTTCCCCGCGCAGGGGCGAGCGCGGCGCCAGGCGCGGCCCCAAGTCTGGAATCGAGATCGGATTCGGGATTGGGTTCGTGATTGGGTTCGGGATTGGGTTCGGGCCCCGGCGCCGCGTCCTGGGCCCAGACCGCGGCCGCCGCGACAGCCGCCAGCGCCGCGCCAAGGCCCAGCCGGCGCAGCCCGCGGGTCATCCCCGGCGCCCGGTCAGAACCGGGTGCCGGCGGTGAAGCGGAAGTATTCGCGTTCGTCATAATCCTTGGAGCTGATGGGATAGGCCAGGTTGAAGCGCAGCGGTCCGAAACCGCTGTCCACGAACAGCGAAACGCCGATCGAGGCGCGCAGATAGGCGTCATCGTCGATCCGCACCTTCTTGCCCGCATTGGTCGGCCCCGACACGGTTTCGTTGAACACCGTGCGATCCAGCCCGAACACCGTGCCCACATCGGCGAAGACGCCGCCATAGAAACCCAGTTCGTCGGGCAGCCCCAGCGGGAACGACATCTCGGCGCGGACCACGGCGAAGTAATTGCCCCCGAGCGAGTCGCTGCGCCGCCGGGTGCGCACGAAATTGCCGTTGGAATCATACTGGTCGTAATTGGAAACGTCGCGCGGCCCGATGCCCGACGAGGCGAAGCCGCGGAAATCGTCGCCGCCAAGCAGGAAGCGTTCGTTCACCCGCGTGTCCTCGCCGAAACTGATCAGCCCGCCCATCTCCAGTTCCAGGCTGGCCACCAGCTGCCCGTCGAAGAACCCCTGCCAGCCCTTCAGCCGCGCCGAGGAGCGCGAATAGAACGCATCACCCCCGAGCCCGGCGATATCCTGGTTGAACACGTAGAGATACCCGCCCGTGGGTTCGATCGGGTCGTTGCGCTGGTCGTAGGAATAGGTGAACCCCACCGAGGAGGTGATGGCCGTGCCCTTGTCGGCGAAAACCGAGGGCGAGGCGTTGAAGCGCACGCTGCGGATCTCGTCCGAGGAGATGCGATAGCGCAGCCGCAGCCTTTCGTCGTTGCTGATGGGGAATTCGACGAAGGGGCGAAAGCCGAGATTGGTTTCCTCGAAGGAGCTTTCGTCGGTGCGGTCAAGCGCCGTGAGCCCGATCGAAAAGCCCACCGCCAGGTCGCGATCCAGCAGCGCCGGCTCCTCGAAGGTGAAGTTCAGCGCCTGCTGATCGCCGGTGTAGTTGATCTGCGCGCGCACCAGCTGGCCGCGGCCGAGAAAATTGCGTTCGGTGACCGAGATGTCGCCGAGGATGCCGTCCGAAGACGAGAACCCGACGCCGAAGGAGATCGAGCCGGTGAGCTGTTCCTCCACCGACACGTTGACCACCGCGCGATCCGAGGCGCTGCCGCGCACCGTGCGCACGTCCACCTTGGAGAAATACCCCAGCCGGCGCAGGTTGTTGCGCCCGTCGGTGATCGCCTGCGCGTTGTAGGCGTCGCCCTCGGCGAACCTGAACTGGCGGCGCAGCACCCGGTCCACGGTGCGGCTGTTGCCCTCGATGTCGAGGCGCTCGATATAGACCCGCGGCCCCTCGGCGATCTGGAAGGTCACGTCGACGGTGCGTTCCTCGACGTTCTTGCGCGCCACCGGGCGCACGTCGATGAAGGCGTAGCCGGCGAGGCCGACCTGGTAGATCAGCCGGTCGATGGTGCGATCCACCAGCTTGGCGCTGTAGGTCTCGCCCGGGGCCATCTGGAATTCCAGCGACAGCGCCTCGGCGTCAAGCCCCGGCAGCGCCAGCTGCACGTCGATGTCGCCGAAGGCGTAGACCTCGCCCTCGTCCACCGCGAAGGTGATGAGGAAATCCTCCCGGTCCGCGGTCAGTTCGGCGGTGGCCGACAGCACCTGAAAATCCGCGTAGCCGCGGTCGAGATAGTAGGTGCGCAGCAGTTCCTTGTCCAGCTCCAGCCGGTCGGGATCATAGATGTCGGAGGTGAACAGGAACGCCAGGATGCCGCTTTCCGAGGTCTCGATCACGCCGCGCAGGCGGCGGTCGGAATAGACCTCGTTGCCGACGAAATCGATGGACCTGACGCCCGTCGGCTCGCCCTCGACGATCTCGAACACCAGATCGACCCGGTTGCCGTCGCGCTCGATGATCACCGGGGTGACGCTGGCGCCGTAGCGCCCGGTGCGCCGATACAACTCGGTGAGGTTGCGCGCGTCGCTTTCGGCGACGGCGTTGGAAAAGGCGGCGCGCGGGGCGGATTTGACCACCCCGGCCAGATCCTCGTCCTTGATCTTGTCGTTGCCCTCGAACACCACGCGGTTGATCGAGGCCGCCTCCACCACCTGCACCAGCAGCCCGTCGGCCAGGGGCGAGATGGTCACGTCGCGAAACAGCCCGGTGTCCAGCAGCCGGCGCACGGATTCGTTGATCGCGTCCGGCGTGGCGGGCTCGCCCTCCCGGACCGTCATGTAGGCCTTCACGGTGCTGTCGGCGACGCGGCCATTGCCCTCGACCAGGATCCGTTCGACCCGCTGCAGCGCCGGCGCGCCCTGCGCGCGGCCGGGGCCGGCCGGCGCCGCGACAAGCCCCGCCAGCAGAATCACCGCCCCCGCGATCCGCGCGGCGATCCTGCGCGCGCCCCGGACATCAATGCCGCTCATGTATCCACTCCGCCTTGTTCCCCAACCGCCGGTTTGGCCCCGCGGCATATTGATTTCGCCTGCGTTTTCGCCCGGCGTTGGCTTGGCGGGCCGGCGTCTAGAGGCTGGCGATGTCGTTATAGGTCACGAACACCATCAGCAGGATCACCAGACCGATTCCCAGTCCCGTCGCCGCCTCCACGAAGCGGTTGCCAAGTGGCCTACCACGCAGCGCCTCGATTGCATAGAAAAGCAGATGCCCGCCGTCCAGCACCGGGATCGGAAAAAGATTGATCAGCCCGATCGAGGTGGAGATCAGCGCGATCATCCCCAGAAAGCTGGCGAACCCGGCCTCCGCGGCCTCGCCGGACATGGAGGCGATGCGGATCGGCCCGCCCAGCGACGAGGAATCCGCCTCTCCCCAGATCATCGCGCCCATGAAGGACAGCGAAGACGTGATCACCGTCCAGGTGCGCTTCACCCCGTGACCCACCGCCTCGATCGGGCCGGGGGTTCGGATTTCAGGGGCGGCGAGGGTCATGGCGGTGACGCCGATCAGCGGGCGCATGACGATGTCGCCGTTTTCGTCGGGCGCCGGGTTCATCAGCGGCGTGATCGCCAGGTCGCGGATCTCGCCGCCGCTGTCCACGCGCAGCGCCACCGGCGCATCGGCCCCGGCGCGCACCGCGTCCTGCAGATCGCGGAACGATCCCAGTTCGACGCCGTTGGCCGACAGGATCACGTCGCCGGGCAGCAGCCCGGCCTTGTCGGCGGGGGCGCCCGACCCGACGCCGCCCACCACCGGCGGGATCAGCGGGCCGGTTTCCAGCGTCATCACCCGGCCGTCGCGGCGGATCTCGGCGGTGAAACTGCCTTTCCCGGGTTCGGAATAGGCGTCGACGACGGCGGCGAAGGTCTCGGTCGGCACGCCGTTCACCGACAGCACCTCGTCGCCGGGCCGCAGGGGCATGGCGTAGCCTTCGGTCTCGAACACCTCGCCGATCACCGGGCGTTCCGACCCGAGGCCGAGGGCCATCGCCATGCCGGCGAAGATCACGATGGTCAGCAGGAAATTGGCGAACGGACCGGCGGCGACGGTGGCCGCGCGCCGCCACAGCGCCGCGCCGGGGAAGGATCGCGCCCGCTCGCTTTCGCTCAGATCGTCGAGCAGGTCGCTGTCCACCCGGCTGGAGGCGTCCGCATCGCCGAGAAACCGCACATAGCCGCCCAGCGGCAGGGCCGCGAGCCGCCATTTGGTGCCCCGGCTGTCGGTCCAGGAATACAGTTCCTTGCCGAAGCCGATGGAAAACACCTCGGCATGGATGCCGCACCAGCGTCCGACGATGTAATGGCCGTATTCATGGACGAACACCACCACGCCCAGCACCGCGAGAAACGGGATGACCACGGTGACGAACGTGCCGATCAACGGGATCTGACTGATGAAATCCATGAACAAGCTCCTTTGAGGGCCCGGCGCGGCGTCAGGCCGCGCGGACCTGCACGCATTCGACCGCCCTGCGGCGCGCGGCGGCGTCGATGGCGAACACGTCATCAAGATGGGTCGCCGGGGCGAAGGGGGCAAGGCGCGACATGGCGTCTTCGACCACCGCCGCCATGTCCAGAAAGCCGATGCGCCCGGAAACGAAGGCCGCCTGCGCCGCCTCCTTGGCGCCGTTCAGCGCCGCGCCGGCCAACCCGCCCGCCGCCATGGCTTCGCGCGCGAGGCGCAGGGCGGGGAAGCGGATTTCGTCGGGGGCCTCGAATTCGAGCCGCCCGAGCGCGGCGAAATCGACGCGCTCCACCGGCAGGTCGGCGCGGTCGGGCCAGGTCAGCGCGTAGCCGATCGCCACCCGCATGTCCGGCGGGCCGAGTTGGGCCAGCACCGAGCCGTCGCGATAGCCGACCATGGAATGGACGATGGATTGCGGATGCACCAGCACCTCGATCCGCTCGGGCGCGACGCGGAACAGATGGCGCGCCTCGATCATTTCCAGCGCCTTGTTGAACATCGAGGCGCTGTCGATGGAGATCTTCGCCCCCATGTCCCAGTTCGGGTGCGCCATGGCCTGCGCCGGGGTGACCGCGGCCATGCGCGACGCAGGCCAGTCGCGAAACGGCCCGCCCGAGGCGGTGATGATGATCCGCTCCACGGCGCGCGGATCGCCGCTCAGCACCTGGAAAATGGCGTTGTGCTCGCTGTCCACCGGCAGCAGCGTGGCGCCGGATCGCGCGATGGCGTCCAGAAACAGCCCGCCGGCGCTGACCAGGCATTCCTTGTTGGCCAGCGCCACGACCGCGCCCTGCGCCGCCGCGGCCAGCGTCGGGGCCAGCCCGGCGGCGCCGACGATGGCGGCCATGCACCAATCGGCGGGGCGGGCGGCGGCCTCGGCCACCGCGTCGGGCCCGGCGGCGGCCTCGACCCCGGATCCCGAGAGCGCGTCGCGCAGGTCGCCCAGGCGCGCCGGATCGGCGGTGACGGCGATGTCGGCGCGGAATTCCCGCGCCGCGGCGGCAAGCGCGCGGATGTTGCGCCGCCCGGTCAGCGCCGCGACGTCGAACCGCGCCGCGCCCCCCATATGGCGCATCACCTCAAGGGTGCTCGCGCCGATGGAGCCGGTGGCGCCCAGCACGCTGACGCGGCGCCTCGCGCCGGTTGAAGGGGAGTCGCTCATATGCGCAATCTACCAGATAAACACCGACTGACCGCGCGAAAACGTCACCAACGCGGCGATCAGCGCCGCCGCCAGCAGCCCGTCCATGCGGTCCAGAACCCCGCCATGGCCCGGGATCAGCGCGCTTGAATCCTTCACCCCGCACAACCGCTTGACCCGGCTTTCCAGGATGTCGCCGCCCTGCGAGACCAGCGCGATCAGCGCCGAGACCACGGCGACCTCCTCGACCAGCGTGTCGCGGGTGAGCACCGAGAACACCGCCCCCACCAGCATCGCCAGCCCCACGCCGCCGCCGAGCCCGGCCCAGGTTTTCTTGGGGCTGACCGCGGGCCAGAGCTTCGGGCCGCCGATCAGCCGCCCGCCGAAATAGCCGCCGATATCCGAGGCCGCGACCACCAGCACCACCCACAGCGCCGCTGCGACGCCGTATTGCGGATCGCCGCGCAGCCCCACGAACCCGGCGCAGGCGACGCCGATGTAGAAGATCCCGATCGCGAACATCCCGGCGCGCCGTTCGCCGCGCGCCAGCGCGTAGGCGGCAAGCGCCGCCAGCGCCAGAAACGCCGCGCCGTGGCGCATCAGCAGCCATTCGGTCAGCAACGGCGCGCCCAGCGCGCCCGCGACGCCGATCCAGCCCGCCAGATCGAAGCGCCCGACCAGCATCCGGCGCAATTCCCACGCCATGGCCGCGCCGGCCAGCGCCACCAGCCCCGCAAAGGCCCAGCCGCCAAGCCACAGCGCCGCCGCCGCCGCCGCCACCATCGCCGCGGCGGAGCCGGCGCGCAGACGCAGGTCGGCGAAGGAGGCGGATTTGCCGGGGCGCGGCGCGGATCCGGACGCCTGCGTCATCAGGCGGCGCCCCCGCCGGGCCGGCGCGGCGGCGGAACGCTCACGCCCCGACTGCGCCGAAGCGCCGTTCGCGACAGCCGAAATCCTCGAGCAGGCCGGCGAAGCGTTCGACGGTGAAATCCGGCCAGCATTCCTCGACGAAGGCGAATTCCGAATAGGCGCTCTGCCAGGTGAGGAAGTTGGACACCCGCATCTCGCCCGAGGTGCGGATCACCAGATCCGGGTCCGGCAGCCCGGCGGTGCAGAGCGCGCCGCAAAACAGGTTCCCGAACGCCGCGTCGTCCAGCGCCGCGGGATCGATGCGCCCGGCCGCCGCGTCGCAGGCGATGCGCCGCGCGGCGGCGAGGATTTCCGCGCGCCCGCCGTAATTGAGCGCGATGTTGAGCCCCAGCCGGGTGTTCGCCTGGGTCAGGTTCTCCAGCTCGATCATCAGTTCGACCAGATCGGGGGCCAGCATTTCGCGATCGCCGAGAAAGCGCACGCGCACGCCTTCGCGGTGCAGCGCGCGGGCCTCCTTGCGGATATAGATGCGAAACAGGCTCATCAGCCCGCGCACCTCGGCCAGCGAGCGCTTCCAGTTCTCGGTGGAAAACGCGTAGAGCGTGAGGTTGCGCACCCCGAGATCGGGACAGGATTCGACGATGCGGCGCACGACCTCGACGCCGCGCTTGTGTCCGGCAAGGCGCGGGCGCCCGCGCGCGGTGGCCCAGCGCCCGTTGCCGTCCATGATGATGGCCACATGCGCGGGACGCGACGCGTCGGCATCCTGCAGAGCCGCGGCGGGGGACGCCTTCAACATACAATTCTCCCATGCGGCGCGGCGCCCCCGGACGGGTCGCCTGCGCCTGAAAAGACCAGACCGGCCGTCAGACCTGCATGATCTCCTCCTGCTTGCTGGCCAGCGCCGCATCGATTTTCGCGATCGCCGCGTCGGTCAGCGCCTGCACCTCGTCGGACCACATCTTCTGGTCGTCCTCCGACATCCCGTCGGCCTTGGCCTTCTTGATCATGTCCATGCCGTCGCGGCGCACGTTGCGCACCGCCACCCTGGCCGATTCCGCATATTGTCCCGCGACTTTGGCGAGTTCGCGGCGGCGTTCCTCGTTCAGTTCGGGGATCGGCAGGCGCAGCACCGTGCCGTCCATCACCGGGTTGATGCCGATGCCCGACGATCGGATCGCCTTCTCGACCTTGCCCACCAGCGCCTTGTCCCAGACATTGACCGTGACCATGCGCGGTTCGGGCACGTTGATGGTGGCCACCTGGTTGATCGGGGTCATCTGCCCATAGGCGTCGACCATGATCGGTTCGACGATCGAGCCCGAGGCCCGCCCGGTGCGCAGCGAGGCGAAGTCGGTGCGCAGATTGGCCCGCGCGCCGTCCATGCGGCGTTCGATGTCGTCGGTGTCGATCTCGATATCGTCACTCATTCTTCTGCTCCCAGCGCGGATCTTCGCACGCGCGACCCGGCATCATTGCTCGACAATGGTGAATTTTCCGCGTCCGCTCAAGACTTCCGCGAATCCGCCCGGCGCGTGCAGCGAAAACACCATCAACGGCAGGTTGTTGTCCCGCGCCAGCGCGATGGCCGAGGCGTCCATGATCTTGAGGTTGCGGGTCAGCACCTCCTGATAGGTGATGCGGTCGTATCGCTTGGCGTCCGGGTTGGCCCGGGGGTCCGAATCATAGACCCCGTCAACCTGCGTGCCCTTCAGGATCACGTCGCAATTCATCTCCATCGCCCGCAGCGTGGCGGCGGTGTCGGTGGTGAAATACGGGTTGCCGGTGCCCGCCGCGAACACGCAGACCCGGCCCTTTTCCAGATGCCGCACGGCGCGGCGGCGAATGTAGGGTTCGCAGATCTGATCCATGGGGATGGCCGAGATCACCCGGGTGAACACCCCGACGCCCTCCAGCGACGACTGCATGCCCAGCGCGTTCATCACCGTGGCCAACATGCCCATGTAATCGGCGGATGTGCGCTCCATGCCCTGCGCCGAGCCCTGCAGCCCGCGAAAGATGTTGCCGCCGCCGATCACCAGGCAGATCTCGATGCCCAGATCGTGGACCTTCTTGATCTCGCCGGCGATGCGTTCGACGGTCGGCGGGTGCAGCCCGAAGCCCTGATCGCCCATGAGCGCCTCGCCGCTGATTTTCAGCAGCACCCGCTTGTAGGCGGGATGCGGCGCGGATGCGTCGCCGTCGGCGCTCTCGGGGGCTGCGGGCATGCGGGAGTCTCCTGATCATAGGGGTCGGCGCAATCTGTCGCATGCCATGCCCGGTTTCAAGCGGCGACTGCTAAACCCGGGCGCCAAACGCGCCGCGCGGGGCGGACGCGTCGTCGCGGCAAGGGGCGTCGATCAGGCGCTGGGCGACGTGACATCCGCGTGATCGGGATGCGGCGGCGGCGGGCGCGCGTTCGCATAACGGGATTGGCTTTTAACCGCTCCGCGCCGGTATTCTGTTCATGAGCCGCCCGCGCATCGTCGCGGCGCGGGACCAGAACGCATCACGCAGGACATTTCACGTCGCGGCGCGGGACAGGCGCGACGCGGCACGCAAGGAGCGACGCATGGCCGGGACCGGCAGGATATTCCAGATCAGGGGGCATGAATTTCACGCGCGGGGCGGCGACCCCTTCGCGCTGGCCACCGAAATCGAAACCGCGCTGAAGCGCCTGCCCTGGCAGTTCCGCAACAGCGACCGGATCCGCATCGACGGCGGCGCGGATGACGACGCGCTGTTCGCCGCCAAGCTGGACCTGGTGCAGATCAGGGGCAATGGCGGCGCGGATTTCCTGCGCGGCGGCGCCGGGCATGACAAGATTTTCGGCGGCGCCGGGGACGACGTGCTGCGCGGCGGGCGCGGCGACGACGCGCTGCAGGGCGGCGCCGGCGACGACCGCATCTACGGCGGCGCCGGCAATGACTGGATCCGCGGCGGCGCCGGCGACGACCTGCTGGTGGCGGGGCGGGGTCTGGACCGCATGCGCGGCGACGCCGGCGACGACCACCTGATCGGCAATGACTCGCCCTTCAACAAGCTTTACGGCGGCAGCGGCAATGACCTGATCGAGGCGCGCGGCGGCGCCGACTGGGTCTGGGCGCAGGGCGGCGACGACGTGGTGATGGGCGGCGACGGCTATGACATCATCCATGGCGGCGCCGGCGACGACACGCTTTACGCCGGCGCCGGGGGCGACACCTTGCGCGGCAATGACGGCGACGACGTGCTGATCTCGGTCTCCGACGCCGGAACCCCGACCCGGATGGCCGCGGATCGCGGCGGCATCGCGCGCGGAAAATTCACCTGGGACGACATCCTGACCGGCGGCGACGGCGCCGACAGCTTCGTGTTCCGGGTCGAGATGAACGCCAGACGCGAGATCGCCGCGCGCAATCTCAGGGATGACGGCACGGTGGACTGGCGCGCGGTGATGGATGAGAACGACAATCGCCACGACCACTGGGTGGACTGGCTCGGCACCGAGCGGATCCGCGATTACGACCGCGCCGAGGGCGACGGCATCGTGATCGAGGGGCATTCGGTGGCGCTCCAGTCGATCCGCCACATCGACCGCGACGGCGACGGCGTCACCGACCTGTCGGTGATCCGGCTGGTTTCGGACCAGTCGGCCATGGTGGTCAACGCGGCGGTGAACGGCGCCCATCACGGCGACCTGCTCGGCGTCATCAAGGTCGAGGGCGACGCGGTCTACGCCGAGGACCTGGTTTTCGACGCCTCCAGAATGTACGCGGCCTTCGACACGCTCGACGGCATCGGCTGACCCGCGCGCCGGGGTCCGGCAGTCGTCCGAAATGCCGACGCCGCCCCCGGCAAGCATCGCCCCGAACAAGTCATGAATTGACGGGCCGCGCGACAGGATTCGCGCGGGCTTTCATATTCGCCTTGGCGAATGTCATGGCGCTGCGATCCGGCAATCGCCGGCGTGACTTGCCCCGGTTCGCCCCGCCGCCGCCGATCGCGCCGGAAATTCTGCGCGCGGCCAAGCCCGGGTGTTGACTTCGCAAAGCCCGGCCGTAACATGTCATTCGTAAGGCAGGCGGATGAAATGCCCGCCAAGCCCTTGCGCAACAATGATTCCGGCGCTCCCGACTCTCGGGACAAGCGGGAACGTTGCAAAAGAATCCACGCGCCAAACCCGGGATGGCGGACCGACCAGGCCCGCCGCGCGGGCTCGGTTTTCTGGGAGGAAAAGCATGAAGACTCTAGCAGCAATGACTTTGGGCGCGCTGGCGTTCGCCCTGTCCGGCGCCGCGGCGCAGGAAACGCCGACGGTGAAGATCAAGCTCGAACCCTACGTGTCGGGCCTGAATTCGCCGCTGGCCATGGTTCAGCCCAAGGGCGACGACCGCAAATTCGTGATCGAGCAGTGGGGCCGCGTGCGCATCATCGACGCCAACGGCGAATTGCTGGGCGAACCGTTCCTCGACATCCGCACGCTGGTCATCGACCGGTTCCCGGATTTCGACGAGCGCGGGCTGCTCGGGCTGGCCTTCGCCCCCGATTTCAAGACCAGCGGCAAGTTCTACGTGAGCTACGCCGGCACGCTCGATTTCCAGAGCGATCTGGGCCAGATGCTCTGGTACGATCACTCCAACATCGTCGCCGAATACACCGTGTCCGCCGATGATCCCGACGTCGCCGATCCGAAATCCGGGCGCATCATCTCCAGCATTCCGTGGCCGCAGTTCAACCATAACGGCCACTGGATCGACATCGGCCCGGACGGCATGCTCTACATGTCCGCCGGCGATGGCGGCTACGCCAATGACTGGGGCATCGGCCACAATCCGGCCACCGGCAACGGCCAGGACCTGACCATCCGCAACGGCAAGATCCTGCGCCTCGACCCGGCCACCGGCATGGCGCCCGCCGACAACCCCTTCGTCGGCGACGAGAACGCGCTGGACGAGATCTGGGCCTACGGCCTGCGCAACCCCTGGCGCTGCTCGTTCGACATTGGCGGCGACAACGAACTGTTCTGCGGCGACGTGGGTCAGAACAGCTTCGAGGAGATCGACATCATCGTCAAAGGCGGCAACTACGGCTGGCGCGTGAAGGAAGGCACCCATTGCTTCGACTACCTGGCCCCCAACGACCATCCGGACAGCTGCGACGATGACGGCATGATCGACCCGATCATCGAATACAACAACTGCGGCGCCCAGCCCAAGGGCTGCATGGGCATCTCGGTGACCGGCGGCTTCGTCTATCGCGGCGCCAACAAGAACTGGGACGGCACCTATGTGTTCGGCGACTGGTCCCGGAACTTCGGCGTCATGGACGGCGTGATCATGCTGGGGATCAAGGGCGAGGACGGCAACTGGACCCGCTACAACACCGAAGTCGTCAACCTGGACATCAACCCCTACATTCTGGCCTTCGGGCAGGATGCGGCGGGCGAGGTCTATGTCCTGACCTCGGTCACCACCGGTCCGGTCGGCAGCCTCGACACGATCTACAAGATCGTTTCGGCCGAATGACCGCCTGACCCGCCGATCGTCCTGCGCGCGGCTTCGCGCGCAGGATCCGAAGACGCGAACCGGACGCCGCCCCCGCCTTGCGCCCCCGATCCGGGGACAACGGGGCGGCGTCGCCATCGCCCGGACTTGATGAGGATATGATGAAATACAGTCTCGGGGCCGCGATCTGCGGCCTGTCCCTTGCGCTTGGCGCCATGCCCGCGGCCGCGGAGGCGACGCTGACCGAAGCGCAGGTGCGCCAGATCGCGCAGGAGGTGGCAAAGGAAGTGGCCCGCCAGGTCGCCGAACAGGTCGCCAGGACCACCGCCGAGGCCGTGGCCCGCGACGTGATCGCGAAATCAGCCGCCAAGGCGGCGACCGCGGACCCCGAAAAGCCCCGCTTCAGCGACGCGATTCTCGCCGATCCCGCGCGCATCGCCGCGGGCCGCGAGATCTGGGAGGGCCAGTGCGCGCTGTGCCACGGCAAGGCCTCCTATCCCGGCAAGGCGCCCAAGCTGAAACCCAAGCGCTACACGGCGGATTTCGTCTATTCACGCATCACCAACGGCTTTCGCAAGATGCCGTCCTGGAAGGAGGTCTATGACGAGGAGGAACGCGTCGATATCGTGGCCTGGGTGTTGAGCAGGCATTTCTCGCCCTGAGCGCGCTCAGACCCGGCGGCGCGCCACCATGGCCGCGGCGATCAGGCCCAGCGCGACGATCATCATGCCCATGCCTTCGCGCGCGGTCTCGACCTCCATCCACACCGGCTTGGTCCACCATTCCGGCGTCTGGGGCCAATAAAGATAGACGCCGGCGAACGCCGCGATCAGGCACAGGCCGAAGGCCGCCTTCACCGGCGTCTGGCGAAACGCCGAGGGGCGAAACGCCGCAAGTCCGGCCCAGAGCGCGCCGAGCCCGTAGATCGCGCCCCAGACCAGAGGATCGGGATCGTTGTACTGGACCGCGACGAACAGAATGAAGATCACGAAGAACAGGCCATTGACAATGCGCACAATCTCGCTCCTTCCGATTTTCCCGATTGTTTCCGACCGGAAGTATCGCGCCTGATCGACATGGCGCAAGTCAAAAGCGCCCGGGATCAAACACCGGGCGAAACCCTCGGGGGGAGAATGTCCATGACGGCCGATTCAACGCGCAAAGCAGGCGCGGATCCGGGCGCGGCGACGGCGGGCGCGGTCCGCTACATGCAGCGATTCTCGGTGCCCTACGAATATCTCGTGGCCTTCACCCGCGATCTGTTCGCGCCGGAAAACCCGCTGCTGGTCGAATCGCTGAGCGCGCGCGAACCCGAAAAGCGCCACCGCTGCCTGGTGTTCATCGACGATCAGGTGGCGGCGGCGCAGGGTGATCTCGCCGCGCGCGTCACCGCCTATTTCAGCGCCCATCCGGCGCGGATGCAGCTGCTGGCGCCCCCGGCCCTGGCGCCGGGCGGCGAGCGCATCAAGACCGAACTGACCCATATCGAGGCGGTGCACGAGGCCATCCACCGGCTGCGCGTCGACCGCCATTCCTACGTGATCGCCATCGGCGGCGGCGCGGTGCTCGACGCCGTGGGGCTGGCCGCGGCCACCGCGCATCGCGGGGTGCGCCACATCCGCGTGCCGACCACGGTGCTGGCCCAGAACGACAGCGGCGTCGGGGTCAAGAACGCGGTCAACCTCAACAACGTCAAGAACTACATCGGCGCCTTCGCGCCGCCCTGGGCGGTGCTGAACGATTTCGACCTTCTGCGCACGCTGCCGCGCCGCGACCGCATCGCCGGAATCGCCGAGGCGGTGAAGGTGGCGCTGATCCGCGACGGCGCGTTCTTCGCATGGCTGGAGGCCAACGCCGACGGGCTCGCCGCCTTCGATCCGCCGGTCGAGGAGCGCATGATCCGCCGCAGCGCCGAACTGCACATGCGCCAGATCGCCGAGGGCGGCGACCCCTTCGAACAGGGGTCGGCCCGGCCGCTGGATTTCGGCCACTGGGCGGCGCATCGGCTGGAGGCGCTGACCCATCACCGCCTGTCCCATGGCGAGGCGGTGGCCATCGGCGTGGCGCTCGACACCCGATATTCGGCGCTGGCCGGGCTGCTGCCCGAGGCCGACGCGCTGCGCGTGGCGGCGCTGCTTGAACATCTGGGGCTGCGCATCCACCACCCGGCCCTGACCCGGCGGGGCGCCGACGGCGAACCCGCGGTGCTTCAGGGCCTGCGCGAATTTCGCGAACATCTGGGCGGCGAACTGACCGTCACCCTGCTGAACGGGCTTGGGACCGGGGTCGAGGTCAACAGCATGGACCCGGATCTGATCCTGCAATCCATCGACTGGCTGGCGGCGCGGGAGGGGCGCTGAATGACCGCCGCAACGCCGCAGCGCCTCACCTATTGCCTCAACATCCACCCGGCCGAGACCTGGTCCGAGGTCGCCGCCGCGCTCACCGGCCCGGTGCGCGCGGTGAAGGCGGCGGTGTCGCCCGACGCGGCCTTTCCCGTGGGGCTGCGGTTTTCCGGGCAATGCCTGGCGAGGCTGACCGAATCCGGGCCGCGCGCCGAACTGAAGGCCATTCTCGCCGCCGAGGATTTCGCGGCGGTCACCGTCAACGGCTTTCCCTACGGCCCGTTCCACGGCGTGCGGGTCAAGGAACATGTCTACCTGCCCGACTGGCGCAGCCCCGAGCGGCTCGCCTACACCAACGGGCTCGCCGACCTGATGGCCGAAATCGCGCCCGCGGGCGACATCGCCAGCCTCAGCACCGTGCCCGGCGCCTTCAAGCCGCGGGGCCGGGGCGCCGAGGCCGAGATCGCCGAGAACCTGCTGCAGGCCGCCGGCCATTGCGCGCGGCTGCGCGACGCCACCGGGGCGACGGTGGCGCTGGCGCTGGAGCCCGAACCCTTCTGCCTGCTCGAAACCATCTCCGAAAGCATGTCGTTCTTTGACCGCCACCTGTTCGGCCCGTCGGCGGTGCGGCGCATGGCCGATCTCGCCGGGCTCGATCGCGGCGCGGCGGCGGCGGCCCTGACCCGGCATCTCGGGCTGTGCTACGACGTTTGCCACGCGGCGGTGGAATTCGAGGACCCGGCGGGCAGCGTCGCGGCGCTGCGCGAAGCGGACATCCCCATCCACAAGCTGCAGCTGAGCGCCGCCCTGCGCGCCCCGCGCATGAACGCCGCGACCCGCGCCGCCATGGCCGGGTTCGACGAACCCACCTACCTGCATCAGGTGGTGGCGCGCGGCCCCGGCGGCCTGACGCGATATTCCGACCTGCCCGAGGCGCTGGCCCGCGGCGCCGCCTCGGACGGCGAGGAATGGCGGGTGCATTTCCACGTGCCGATCTTCGTCGAGCGGCTGGAGGCGTTCGAGACCACGCAGGATTTCCTGTCGGACATCCTCGCGCTGCATCGCGAAACCCCGATCTCGCCGCATCTGGAGGTCGAAACCTACACATGGGGCGTATTGCCGCCCGAATTGCGGGGCGCGCGCATCGAGGACGCCGTCGCGCGCGAACTGCGCTGGGTGGCGGACCGCCTGCGATGAGCGCCGGCGCCCGGGATTGGCGGGTCTGGCTGCGGCTGGGGCGGGTGTCCAACCTGCCCACGGTCTGGACCAACGGCTTGGCGGGCTGGGTGCTGTCGGGCGCCGGGCCGGACGCGCGCCTGTGGCCGCTGCTCGCCGCCCTGTCGCTGTTCTACGTGGCGGGGATGTATCTCAACGACGCCTTCGACGCCGAGATCGACGCCCGCGAACGCGCCAATCGGCCGATCCCCATGGGCGAGGTTTCGCGCGGCCTGGTGTTCGCGCTTGGCGGCGCGATGCTGGCGCTTGGCGCGTTGCTGGGGGGCTCGCTGGGCTGGCGGGCGGGGCTTGGCGGGTTGGCGCTGGCCGGCGCCATCGTGCTTTACGACTGGCTGCACAAGCGCACGGTTTTCAGCCCGCTGATCATGGGCGCCTGCCGGTTTCTGACCTATGTCACCGCCGGATTCGCCGGCGGCGGGGTCACCGGCGCGCTGCTGATCGGCGGGCTGGGATTGTTCTGCCACGTGGTGGGGCTCACCTACGCCGCCAAACAGGAGGCCTACGATCGCATCGGCGCCGCCTGGCCGCTGGCGGTGATGGCCGCGCCGGTGGCGGCGGGCGGCGTGGTGATCTGTTTTTCGTTTGGCGGCGCGCCGCTCGCCGCGACGCTGCTGGCGGTCTACGCGCTTTGGGGCGCCTGGGCGATCAGCCTGCTGTTCCGCCGCCGGCCCGGCGACGTGCCGCGCGCGGTGGTCAGCCTGATCGCCGGGATCTCGATCTTTGACGCGGCGCTGATCGCGGGCATGGGGGACTGGGCGCTGGCGCTGCTGGCGCTGGCCGGCTTCGCCGCCACGCTGGCGCTGCAAAAGCTGGCGCCGGGGACATGACCGGCCGTTCAGTCGAACACATGCGCCAGCATCAGCGCCTTGAAATCCACCGCCGCCACATGGCCGTCGGGCATCAGCCCCGGTTCCGACGAAATCACCAGCGGCCCGTCATCCGGGTCGTCGGTCAGCCGCCCATGGGCGCCTTTGACAAGCTGCGTGTCCTTCAGCGAGATCAGGTCCATCAATTGCCGGAACCCCAGCAGCCGTTTGCCCAGCCGCCAGCCCGCCGCCAGCCTGGGCCAGCGGATGGCGGGGTCCATGAACAGCTCCACCGGGTCGTAGCCGGGTTTTCTGTGGATATCGACGGTGCGCGCGTAATCCGGGGCCCGCTGGTCGTCGAGCCAGTAATAATAGCTGAACCAGCGGTCAGGGCGCGACACGGCGACAAGTTCGCCCGAATTCGGATGATCGAGCCCGTTGGCGGCCTTTTCCGCCGCATCCCAGACCGCCTCGACGCCGTCAAGCCGCTCGATCAGCGCCTTCACCTCGGCGATGCGCGCCGGATCGCGCACATAGACATGGGCGATCTGGTGGTCGGCGACGGCGAAGGCGGCCGAGGCGCCGGCGTCGAACTGTTCGCGCCCGCGTTCCTCGCGCACCGCCACCAGCCCGGCTTCGCGCAGGGCGCGGTTGATGTGAACCGCGTCGGTGCAGGGCGTGATCCCGTATTCCGAGACCACCAGCACGCGCCGCCCCTCGCGGTCCGCCTGGTCGATCAGGCGGCCGCAGATCTCGTCGATCTCGCGCAGATCGGCCTGGATGCGCGGATGCGACAGGTCCGGCCCCAACCGCTGCAGGTTGTAATCCAGATGCGGCAGATAGGTCAGCGTCAGGGTCGGGTCGCGGGTCTCCATCACATGCGCGGTGGCCCCGGCGATCCAGTCGCTGGCGCTGCGATCGGTCAGCGGCCCCCAGAACTTGAACAGCGGAAACTGGCCGAATTTCGCGTCCAGCTCGTCATGCAGTTCCGGCGGAAAGGCGTAGTGATCGGGGATCTTGCGCCCGTCGGCGGG
Organism: Oceanicella sp.; assembly: GCF_056449545.1. Classification (NCBI taxonomy): domain Bacteria; kingdom Pseudomonadati; phylum Pseudomonadota; class Alphaproteobacteria; order Rhodobacterales; family Paracoccaceae; genus Oceanicella; species Oceanicella sp. The sequence goes on from NZ_JBWOMN010000122.1 coordinate 31,600, forward strand.
ATACATCGGGCGGGGCGTGGCGCTCCAGTCCGCGGTGGAATACATGTTGTACCACCAGAACATCTTGGCGCAGGTGAAGGCGGGATCGCGTTTGCGCCCGGCCTCCCAGACCTTTTCGCCGCCCACCAGCCGGTTCGATTGACGCCAGAGCCAGACTTCGGCCAGATCGCGGAAATACCAGCCATTGGCCACCGCGCCATGACCCGCGGGCGGGGTCCCGGTCAGCAGGGTCGATTGCACGGTGCAGGTGACGGCCGGGGTCACGGCGTCGAGCGGGCGCAGCCCGCCGCGCGCCGCCAGCCTGGCCAGATTCGGCGTATGGGCGCCGACCAGCGAGGGCGACAGCCCGACGACGAGGATCACGAGCGTTCGATTCATGGGGATGCGGTTCATGCCGGGCATCCTCGACGAAGAACCGCGCCCGCTCAACAGCTAAAGCGGCTTTGACAATGCCCGGCGCGCGATGCAGCCTGACCGTCGAGCCGCCTGAAACGGAGTCCGAAATGATTGCACCGCTCAACCTGTTGCGACGCTGGGTCATGGCCCGCGCCGGCGACGAGGCCGGCTGGTTCGCCGGGCAGCTCGACCTGCTGGGCGCGGGCGCGCCGGAGCGGGCGCTGCACATGACGCTGGGCTACGCGCCGCGCCGGCTCGGCAAGGCGGATCTGGCGCTCGGCGCCGCCGAACTGGCCGAGGCCGACGCCGCGCGCCCCGGCTGGCGCCCCGCGGACTGGAGCATCGACGGCGCCGCGCGCGTCGCCGCCCTGCTCGCCCACAAGTCCGACCGCCCCTTCGCCGAACGCTTCAAGGATCTGCGCCGCACGTCGGACGTGGCCGAGATGATCGCGCTCTATCGCGGATTGCCGCTGTATCCCGACCCCGAAACGCTGTTTTTCGAGGCCGGCGAGGGGCTGCGCTCCAACATCGTCGCGGTGTTCGAGGCCATCGCCCATGACAACCCGTTCGCGCGCGATCATTTCGACGATCATCGCTGGAACCACATGGTGCTGAAGGCGCTGTTCATCGGCGCGCGATTGGCGCCGGTGGTGGGGCTGGATGCGCGCGCCAACGCCGAACTGGCGCTGATTCTGCACGATTTCGCCCATGAACGCTGGGCCGCCGGGCGCCCCGTGCCCGACGAACTCTGGCGCTGCGTCGGCCCCTTCGCCGCCAGCGACGCCGCGCTCGCCGATCTGAAACGCGCGCTTGGCGGGCCGCCGGGACAGCGCGCGGCCGCGGCGCTGGCGCTGGCGGCGAGCCCGGCGCCCGAGGCCGCCGCGCTTCTCGCCGCCGAGGGCGACATCGCTGAAAGGCTCGCCAGCGGCGCGCTGACCTGGGACACCCTGCCCGCCGAGGAGGCCCGTTGAAAAATGTTCATCGACCCGCATGCCCACATGATTTCCCGCACCACCGATGATTACGAGGCGATGGCCGAGTCCGGCGTGGTGGCGGTGATCGAACCCGCCTTCTGGCTGGGCCAGCCGCGCAGCTTCGTCGGCAGCTATGTGGATTACCTGTCCACCATCGTCGGGTTTGAACGCTTCCGCGCCGGGCAGTTCGGCATCCGCCATTACTGCACCGTCGGGCTGAATTCCAAGGAGGCCAACAACGAGGAACTGGCCGAAGGCGTGATGGAATGGCTGCCGCGCTTCGCGCTGAAGGAGGGCGTCGTGGCCATCGGCGAGATCGGCTATGACGAGCAGACGGCGCTGGAGGACCGCTATTTCCGCCTGCAGCTGGCGCTGGCGGTGGAACTGAACCTGCCGGTGATGATCCACACCCCGCATCGCGACAAGAAGCGCGGCGCCTCGCGCTCCATGGATGTGTGCGAGGAGATGGGCGTCGATCCCTCCATGGTGGTGATCGACCACAACAACGAGGAAACCGCCGCCGAGACCCTGCAGCGCGGGTTCTGGGCCGGGTTCACCATCTACCCGTCGACCAAGATGGGCAATGCGCGCATGGTCGAGCTGCTCAAGCAGTATGGCGGCGAACGGATCATCGTGGACAGCGCCTGCGACTGGGGGATTTCCGACTGTCTCGGCGTGGCGAAGACCGCGAAACTGGCGCTGGAAAGCGGCGTCTCGCCGGAGGTGGTGCGCAAGGTCACCTATGAAAACGCGCTGGCGGTCTACGGAAAAAGCGGCCAGATGCACGAGGATGACTGGCTGAACCCGCCCGAGATCGACCAGCGCACGCTTTACGAGGGCAACTCCATCCTGCGCGGCGGGCGCGAGCCGCGCATCGAGGCCCCCGGAACCCGGCGCGCCGGCGACATGCTGATCGAATGATCACGGCGGCGCGGGGGCATCTTCGATGAGCGATCGCGCGCGCCCGCATGACGCCGGGCTGATGATCCCCTGCATCGACGCGGAAGGCGGCCTCTATCCGGTGGAAAAGCTGGAGGCGCATCGTCGGGGGTTGAAGCATCTGGCGATCTCGGTGTTCGTGTTTTGCGGGGATGATCTGCTGCTGCAGCGCCGCGCGATTGGCAAATACCATTCGGGGCTGCTGTGGACCAACACCTGTTGCTCGCATCCCCATATGGGCGAGGAGATCGGCGCCTGCGCCGCGCGCCGGGTGGGCGAGGAGCTTGGTTTCACCCTGCCGCTGGTCCCGGCCTGCGTGGTGGACTACCGCGCGGATGTGGGCAACGGGCTGATCGAGAACGAGCGCGTGCATCTGTTCGTGGGGCGCGCCGATCGCAATGCGCTGCGCATCGCCCCCGACCCGGCGGAGGTCGCCGACACCCGCTGGATCGCCCCCGAGGCGCTGACCCGCGAGGTGGCGCAGCGGCCCGAGGCGTTCTCGGCCTGGATGCGCATCTATCTCGCCGATCCCGACAGCTGGCGGCGGGTGGCGGCGGCCTGACAGGGGCGGCGGTTGGGCCCGGCGCGCACGGCTGGGGGGGCGCCGCATGCCCGGCGATCGCGCCGGGCCGGTTTCCTGCTTGCCAGACCCGCGAGGATCTTTCAGGGGGTCAGGGGGCGGGTTTGACCGGCAATCCGCGCGCCAGCCAGCCATCGGGGCGGCCATGCACCCCGGCGCTCACGTCGACGATATTGGTCATGCCGGCTTTTCGCAGATATTGCGCCACATAGCCCGAGCGCATGCCGGTGGCGCAGATGAAGCCGATCTTGCCGTCGGGGTCGGCCTCGCGGATCGCGGCGACGCGGCCGAGGAAATCCGGATCGCGCATGTCGATGGGCCGGGCCACGTCGGGCACGCCGGACTCGGCCCATTCCTCGGGGCGGCGCACGTCGATCAGCGTCAGCGCCCCCGATTGCGCCGCGGCGCGCGCGTCCTTGACGCTCATGGTCGTTGCGTGACCGGCGGCGGCGGCCGGCGGCGCGAGCCCCGCCAGCGCCGCCGCTGCGCCAAGTCCGACAGCCAGGCCCGCGCCCAGCGCCGCGCGGCGCGACGCCGCGTCGGAGCCGATCGCCTTGCGGTGGTCCGCCGTCAAGGGCGCCCGCCGGCCCGACGGCATCAGGTTTTCGACCGGTATTCGGGGATGAAGCGCCTGAGTTCGGGCATCATCCCGGTCATGAAGTCGACCAGCCGCGCATCGGCCTTTTCCTCGCCTTTTTCATCGCCGCGCGTGATCGGCGTGATCACCCGCACCAGCGCGCCGTCGGTGCGGCCCATGGCCAAGGAATCCCACACCGTATAGGCCTTGGTCACGTAGTCGTTGGTCAGACGGCGGCCGCGCTGTTCGAACCAGTAATAGACCAGCTGGCGGTTTTCGCCCTTCTGGATGATCGAGCGGTTGACCTCGAAGGGCGCGACTCCGGCGCTGTCCGGCAGGGTGATCAGCGCATCCTCGATCGAGGACATCTCCCAGCCGCCGACCGGGATGCAGACTTCAGGCGAATGGATGCCGCTGCCTTCGGTTTGCTTGAAGTAGTAGGCGGTGAAAAAATCCACCGGCGCGGCTTCGTTGGGGCTGGTGTAGCTGGCGGAATAATAGTCGTCGGCGCCCAGCACCCGTTCGATGCTGGATTCCAGCAGCCGGCTGGATCCGTTCCAGTCGCCCAGCGTGCGCGGGAACACCGCGAAGGGGTCGCGCTGGATCCGCGTCGCCGGGGTTTCCGGCGTCGCCACCCAGACCCCGGCGATGGTCGTGGACGCGATCGCCGCGACGATGATGCCGCGCGACGGGCGCAGGTCGGTGACCCGGCGCAACTGCTTGCCGACATTGTCGAAATCGAGGTCCAGCGCCTCCATCAGCGGCATGGGGCGCTTTTGCAGGCGCTGCATGGCCCAGGCCATGAAGAACAGCAGCGCGATGCTGATGGCGAACAGCACCCAGCCCTGGAACAGGTGCAGGAAGCCCTCGGCCTGTTCGATGCCGTAATTGTCGACCAGAATGCCGATGACGCCGATGCGAAAGCTGTTCATCAGCACGGCGATGGGCATCGCCGACAGCAGCAGCACCGCCTTGTGCCACCACGGGCCGCGATACAGCACGCTGAACACGTAGCTGAAGGACATGATCGGGAAGATGTAGCGCAGCCCCGAACAGGCCTCCGCCACCTGCAGCTTGTAGACGCCCAGATCGATGACATTGCCGTCGAGGAACACCGAAATCCCCATGGCGCGCACCATTTCGACGCCGATCTGCGAGGAGATCAGCTGCAGCCCCACGGTCACCTGCCAGTAGATGAACTGCGGCAGCGGCAGCATGAAGATCAGATGCAGCACCGAGGGCCAGAAGATGATGCCGCGCTTGAATCCGTAGACGGTGAGGATCATCCCGCCCACCCAGAGGATGAAGGCGTAGGTGATGATGTCGGGGATGCGCACCAGATTGCCCATCACCGCGATGCCGAGCGCCAGCACCGTGACCATCACCCCCTGCCAGCGGTCGGTGATCGGCTGCGTGGTGGGCGGCACCAGCCGCATCTCGCGCAGGAACAGGAAGGAGGACAGCACCGGGATCAGCGGTCCGTGGGAATATTCCGGCACGCCCCATGCCTGAGCCAGCGACACGAATCCGTCCCAGAACAGCGGAATCGTCGACAGGACAGTGACCAGCAGCCAGAAAACGCCGAGGGCATTGCCCCGGGCCGCGTTCGGAATCATGCCGCTATGGCCGATCTTGGGGTCAATTGACGAAACAGACATGACTAGGCTTCCCTCCCGAAATCCACCCCGACCGCGCCTCGAACACGAGAGCGCCGGGACGGGTCGCTTTTGCGGCCACACTCCGCGCAGCATTCAGACAACTCAAGCACCACTCTCGTTAAATACCCGTAATCGCGGCTCGAATGGTGTCAAATCCGCGTCAGACGGCCCGAAGGAGCGCAATTTACCCAGGTTTTGCGGCGCAATTGCGACGATTGGCAGCAGGGCGGCGCCGTTCATGCGCCGCCCCCGCGGGGCGCGGGCGCGCCCGATTCGCCGCTCGCCGATCACGCCGTCCCGCCCGTTCGGCCCGCCGCGCCTCCGCCGCCGCCGGGCGCGGTCCGGGGCTGCGCCAGATGGCCGCTTTTCACCCAGACCCGCGCGCCATGCGGGCCGGCGCGCGCCGCCAGCGCCTCGCCCGGCGGCAGGCGCAGCCAGGACTGCACGTCGAAGGCGTCGCCCGAGTCCTCGAAACCACCCTCCACCACCAGCAGTTCGAGCCCCTCATGCCCGCGCAGCGCGATCTCGGCCTGCGGGGCCCAGATCTCCATGCGCACATCCTCGCGCGCGTCGCGATGCAGGGGGATCGTCGAGACCCCGGGCCGGTCGCGGGCCGGGGTCGCGGGCGCGATCGCGGCGTCGACGCGGACCTGCCGGCGATCCGCCGGGTCGAACTGCCAGAGCTTCACCAGAATGACGCAGCCCTGCGCCGCGCCCGGCCGGTGCCGGGTCGTCGGCGGGTTGCGCACATAGGTTCCGGCGGGAAAATCCCCGTGCTCGTCCTGGAACACGCCGTCGAGCACCAGGAATTCCTCGCCGCCGTCATGCACATGGGGCGAGAACCGGCTGCCCGGCGCGAAACGGACGATCGTGGTGGCGCGCGCCACTTCGTCGCCGATGCGATCGAGCATCCGGCGATGCACCCCGGGCATCGGCGTCGCGGCCCAGTCGAGCCGCCCCGCATGCACCGCGGCGCGCTTGCTGAAATCCGCATTCAGATTCATCAGATCGCTCCCCGCCCGGATCCGCCGCCGGGCGTTTTCGCGCAACCGGCCTCTGGGACATATTGGGATCGCGCGGCGATTTTCCAGAGCGACCAGCGTTAACGGGCGCCCCGAGGCCGAACGGATCGGTGATCGAGACCCCAAAACGAGGCCAGCGAGCAAGGTCAGTGATCGAGGCGGCGGTCCAGAAGCGCGCGGACCCGATCGCGGTCCAGCTCCTCGCCCAGCAGGTCGAAAAACGGCTGCAAGGCGCCCGGATCGGTCGAAAAATCCTCGTAGCGGGTCAGGTGGCAGCAATTGGGATGGGCGGCGGCGTAATCGGCGAAGCGCCTGTCGCTGTCGGCGATCATCGCCCGGACCTCGTCTTCGTCCTCGCCCTGCCACCATCCCGACTTGACCACGTCATCGGCGGCGCGGGTGTTGAACAGGAAATGCGCGTTGGGAAAATTCGCCCGCATGAAATTCAGCATCGGCGCCAGATCATCCCCGAGGCGGCCGTAGCGGATTTCCTTGAAGCCGATCCAGCGGCTGTCGGGCGGCGGGTTCAGGATGTGGGAGATGAACAGCGCGATCAGCGCCCGCCCGTACTCCTCGGGCACGATGTTCTCGGCGCCGTACCAGGGATGCGCGTCGTCGGTGACCTCGGCGCCGAAATTGCGCCTGGTGAAGTTCGACAGCCGCCAGGTGCGAAACAGCGCCTCCAGCACCCGGTCGTTTTCGTCGCGCATGCGCAGGCTGCGGATCACGTCGCGGATCCACAGCCGGACCGAGCCGCGCGGGCGACGGTAGCGATAGCCGGATTCGCGCCAGCTGCGGAACTGCATCTCCAGCACCCGGTCGCTTTCGCCGCGCAGGCAGGCGCCCGGAATGGCGTTCAGAATCCGCTGCAGGACGGTCGACCCCGACCGCCCGTAGGTGACGATGAAAATGCTGCCCCGAAGCCGCGGCAGGCCAAGCTGCGCTGACATGTCTGGATGCTCCCTGACGCCGGATCGCGCCGGGCGCGGCGCCGCGCCCGTGCCGATGCGTTGCCTAACCGACCGAATGGACGGACACAAGATGGACGGACGCGAGTCCGGGCCTCGCTTGCAAAGGATACACCCCGTCGCTAAACGTGCGCCGACCGCCCCCAAGCACAGGACAGGCGCTGATGACCCGACTATTCGTGCATATCGGCCACCCGAAGACCGGAAGCACCTTCCTGCAGGCTTTTCTGGGCAGGAACCGCCGGCTGCTTGGGGATCAGGGGGTGATGGTGGTGGACGGCGACGGCGAGATCGCGCCGCGAAAACACCGCCGCTGCAATTACTGGCGCTACGCCAGTCGGCCCGACTCCGACCCCAACCGGCTGGCCGACCTGGTGCGCGCCCACGGCGATGGCGACATCCTGGTGTCCTCGGAAAGCTTCGTCAGCGAGGCGTATCTCGACCCGATCCGCCGCGCCGCCGAACATGCCGAGACCCATATCCTGTATTACGCCAAGCGTCAGGATTCGTGGCTGCTGTCCTCCTGGGGGCAATGGGGCATGCGCAACGGCAAGTCGCTGGGCGACGTGGTGAAGGCGTCGCTGCGCAAGAACACGCTGGATTTCGCCGCCATCGCCGCGCCCTGGGCCGAGATCAGCGGGCGCGACCGTTTCCACACCCGCTTCATCGACAAGGCCTATCTGCATGACGGCGATCTGCTGGCCGATTTCAGCGCCGCGACAGGCATTGACCTGGAGGGGCTGTTCATCCCGCCTCGCGCCAATGTCAGCCTGCCGGGTCCGATGCTGGATTTCCTGGTGCGCCAGCCGCATCTGTTCGCCGACGCCCATGATTCGCAACTCAGCGACCTGCTGCGCGGGCTTGGCGGCGACGCCCCGGGCAAGACCCTCACCAGCAGGATGTTCCGGCGGATCGAGGCGCATTACGAGCCGCTCAACAAGCGTTTCGTCGAGGATTTCATGCCCGGGATCCCCTATGCGCCGGTGATCCGCGCGGCGGACGCGCGGGTGTCCGACGACCCGCCCCATCCGGCGGACTCGCGCGACGTGATGATCGCGGCGCTGCTGCAGCTGGCGAACAGACAGCAGGCGCAGATCGACGAGCTGACGCGCCAGATGCGCACGCTGCCTGGCCCGATCCGGCGCATGATGCGCGCCAACGGCCGCGCCGGGGCCGCAGGCCGCCCGGGCTGGCTGGCGTCGCTGCGCCCCGCAAAACGCTAGGCCACGCCCCCGCAAAACGGAAACCCCCGCGTCGCGCGACGCGGGGGTTTTTTGGTTCGCCAGGCCGGCGCGGGGGCGGCGAGCCCCCGCGCGGATCTCAGCCGCCCATGGTCTTGGCGACCTCGGCGGCGAAATCCTCCTGCTTCTTCTCGATGCCCTCGCCGACCTCGACGCGCCGGAAGCCGGCGATCTCGATGCCGTCGCCGGCCTCTTTCAGCGCCTTCTCGACGGTCAGATCGGGGTTGATCACGAAAGTCTGCTTCAGCAGGCAGACCTCCTGGAAGAACTTGTTCATGCGCCCGACGATCATCTTCTCGATGACGTTGTCGGGCTTGCCGGATTCGCGGGCCTGCTCGGTGAGCACCTGCTTCTCGCGCGCCACCAGCGCCGGGTCCAGATCGGCTTGCGACAGCGCGGCGGGGTTGGTCGCGGCCACATGCATGGCGATCTGCCTGCCGATGGCGCGGGCGGCCTCGGCGTCGCCGCCCTTCAGGGCCACCAGCACGCCGATCTTGCCCATGCCGTCGGCCACCGCGTTGTGCACATAGGCGGCCACCACGTCGCCCTCGACCGCCGCCATGCGCCGCAGGTTCATGTTCTCGCCCACGGTGGCGACCCTGGCGGTCACGGTCCCGGCCACGGTGTCGTCGCCCATGGGGGCGGCGAGCAGCGCCTCGGTGTCCGCGACGTCCAGCGCGATCTGCGCGATTTCGCCGACCATGTTCTGGAATTCGGCGTTGCGGGCGACGAAATCTGTTTCGGAGTTCAGTTCCACCGCCACGCCGCGGCCGTCCTTGACGGCGACGGCCACAAGGCCCTCGGCGGCGATGCGCCCGGATTTCTTCGCGGCCTTGGACAGGCCCTTGGTGCGCAGCCAGTCGGTGGCCGCCTCCATGTCGCCGTGGTTTTCGGTGAGAGCCTTCTTCGCGTCCATCATGCCCACGCCGGTCTGGTCGCGGAGCTCTTTCACCATTGCTGCGGTGATCGCCATGTCTTCATCCTCGCGATGAGCGGGCGCGCCGGGGAAATCGCCGGATGCGACTGAGCGCCGGCGGCGCGCCGCTGATTTCGGGTCGTCTGTTCTGGGGTCGTCTGTTCTGGGGTCGTCTGTTCCGGGGTCGTCTGTTCCGGGGTCGTCGAACAAGGTCGTTGGTTCGGATCTGTCTTCGGGGTCGCCCGCCCCGCGCGGCGGCGCGGCGGGCGATGTCGTCAAGCGCGGCGCGCGGTTCAGGCCTTGGCCGCCTCGGCCGGGGCCTCGGCTTCAGGCGCGGGGGCTTCAGGCGCGGGGGCTTCAGGCGCGGCTTCGGCGGGCGCTTCGGCTGCAACTTCGGCGGGCGCGGCTTCACTCGGCGCGGCCGCCTCGACCACCTCCTCGACGGCGAGCGCCTCGTCCTCGGGCAGGTCTTCCAACTCGCCCAGATCGAACCCGGCCTCGCCCAGCTGCGCGGCCATGCCGTCCAGCGCGGCGCGGGCGATCAGGTCGCTGTAGAGCGCGATGGCGCGGGAGGCGTCGTCATTGCCCGGGATCGGAAAATCGATGCCGATCGGATCGGAATTCGAATCCAGCACCGCGATCACCGGAATGCCCAGCTTGCGGGCCTCGGCGATGGCCAGCGCCTCCTTGTTGGTGTCGATCACGAAGATCAGGTCCGGCAGGCCGCCCATCTCGCGGATGCCGCCAAGCGAGGCCTGGAGCTTTTTCTGCTCGCGCTCCATGGTGAGGCGCTCTTTCTTGGTGAAGCCCTCGGCGCCGTCGGCCAGCTTCTCATCCAGCTTCTTCAGCCGGGTGATCGAGTTGGAGACGGTTTTCCAGTTGGTGAGCGTGCCGCCCAGCCAGCGGTGGTTCATGAAATACTGCGCGCAGCGCTCGGCCGCCTCGGCGACCGGCTGCGCCGCCTGGCGCTTGGTGCCCACGAACAGGATGCGGCCGCCCTTGGCGACCTTGTCGCGCACCGCGACCAGCGCCGCGTCGAGCAGCGGCACGGTCTGGGTGAGGTCCATGATGTGGATGCCGTTGCGATCGCCGTAGATGTAGCGCCCCATGCGGGGGTTCCAGCGATGCGTCTGGTGGCCGTAATGCACGCCGGCTTCGAGGAGCTGGCGCATGGAGAATTCGGGCAGAGCCATTCTGCGTTTTCCTTTCCGGTTTCAGCCTCTGCGGGGGTAGAGCGCGAGCCCAACCGGCGGACCGTCCGGGATGTCTCCCCTTTCGGCCCAAACCCCGCATGCGGTTTGATCTGCGCGCCTATACGCGCCCCGGGCGGCGAATGCAAGGCGGGGCGCCAAAACCCGCCGCGCAACGGTTTTTCGCCGGAGGGGCCCGATCGCGCGCCGCGGCGCGCGCAAAGCGCCGGCCCGGCGTCCTGGGGGGACTGCCGGACACGAATCCGCCCGGCGCGGAACTGCCGGGCATGGGACTGCCGGACACGGGACTGCCGGGCATGGGCCCCGGGCCGAACGCGGTCGCGGCGATCAGTAGATGTAGCGGATCTGATCCATCCAGAAGCGTTCCAGCCGCCGCATGCCGTTGTTGATGTCGCCCAGACGCTCCTCGCCCACATGGTCGTCGGAGATCACCGCCTCGGCATGGCGCGCGAACAGCGCCGAGACCGAATCGCGGATCATGCGGCCCTTGGGCGTGAGGCGGATGCGCACCGAGCGGCGGTCCACGGCGCTGCGTTCGTGATGCAGATACCCGGCCTCGACCAGCTTCTTGAGATTGTAGGAGACATTGGAGCCCTGATAGTAGCCCCGCGATTTCAATTCGCCGGCCGTCACCTCGTTGTCCCCGACATTGAACAGCAGCAGCGCCTGCACGCTGTTGATGTCGATCATGCCGAGGCGCTCGAATTCGTCCTTCACCACGTCGAGCAGCAGCCGATGAAGACGTTCAACCATGACGAGCAGATCCACATACTGGCCCTGAAAGCCCGTCTGCGGCGTCTCCGCCCGCGCCATGCTCGCATTGTAGCCCATGCGTCCTCTCCAACCGGTCCATTCGTCAAAGGGCAGAATCGGTCAAAGAGGTGTGGATGCGGTTAACGCCGCCCAGAGGCGACTCAGCCGTCGCGCCGGGGCCGGATCCGCTGATGGGCGCGCAGGGTTTCGATGATGTCGCGATGCGCGGGCGGATGCGGCGCGGCGCCGGTGATCCACAGGTAGAGATCCTGGTCGTTCTCGCTCATCAGCGATTCCAGCGCATCAAGATCCGCTTCCGCCTCGCCCTTGAGCAGCGCGTCGGCGAAGGGGCCGAGAATCAGGTCCATCTCCTTCATGCCGCGCCGCCAGCAGCGGATGCGCAGGCGTTTCAGCCGCGTGGCGCGCGCCTCGGGCGGCGCGGTCTCGCGCAGGGGGTCGATCATTGGCGCACTCCTTTGGCGGCGTCATCCCCCAGCGGGCCCGGCGCGGACGCTCCGGTCGAAAAGCCGGCCGCGGCGGGGGGCGCAGAGGGAGCGCGGCGGGTCGGGCCGGGGCGCAGCGAGGGCCGAGCAAGCGGGTTTTCCGCCCAGGCCCGCCCGGCGCGCCACCCCGGCAAGGCGGCGCGGGCCTAGACGGACCGGTCCTGGAACTGCCCGGCGCGCAGCCGCTTTTCCAGCCGCGCCAGGCGCTCGCTGAGCTGGATTTGCGCCATGCGCACGCTGCGCAGATCGGCCAGCACCGATTGCGAATCCGGGTCGAGCTCGGCGGCCGGGGCGACGCCGTGGCCGCCCTCGCCGGTGAGCAGCCAGATGATCGAGACATTGAGCACCCCGGCCAGCATCTGCAGCTTGTTGGCGCGCGGTTCGGAGCGATCGCTTTCCCAGTTCTGCAGCGTCACGGCGCGCACGCCGATGCGCGCAGCCAGCTGATTCTGGGAAAGCCCGAGCGCCTCGCGCCCGGCGGCGACGCGATCGCCGAAGGTGGCCGCGTCCTCGCTGAAGTAATCATCTGCCATGGCCGTGTCAGTCCCTTTGTTGGCCCCCCGCGCGGGGGGCCTCGGTTTGGGTCGATGACTGCATGCCCGTTTTCTAGCGCCGCGCCAAGCCTTGGCGCATGCCGCCGCGCGACCAGAAACCGCCGAAACCCGTCATCGAACGCGAATCGCGGGGCGCAAACGCCCCCGGCGCGCGACCTCAGATCCCGAACAGCCGGCGCGCAGCGCCCGTCGCGTGCGCGGCCAGCGACGCGGGGCTCTCGCCGCGCAGATCCGCCACCACTGCGGCGATATGCGTCAGATGCGCGGGCTCGTTGCGGTTGCGCGAGGCCTTGCGCGGCGCCGTATCGGAGCGCGGCAGCGACCGCGGATGCAGCCAGGGCGCGTCGGTCTCCAGCATCAACCGCCCGGCGGGAATGCGCGGGACCAGCGCCTGCAGCCCCTGTCCGCGGCGTTCGTCGCAAACCCAGCCGGTGACGCCGATGGCCAGGCCCAGTTCCAGATACCCGTCGAGCGCCGCCGCGTCGCCGGTGAAGCAATGCAGCACGGCGGGCGGCAGGTCGCCGCCCATGGCGCGCAGCATCGCCAGCATCTGCGGCGCGGCGTCGCGTTCATGCAGGAACAGCGGCATGGCGCGGTCGGCGGCGAGGGCCAGCTGCGCGTCAAAGGCGCGGGTCTGTTCGGCGGGGGTCGAGAAATTGCGGTTGAAATCCAGACCGCATTCGCCCACCGCGCGCACCGGCGCCCGATCCAGCAGATCGCGAATGCGCGGCGCCTGCCCAGCCCAGTCCGAGGCCCGGTGCGGGTGCAGCCCGGCGGTGACGGCCATGCCGGGCCGGTCCCGGGCGATCGCGACGCAGGCCGCGGCGCCGTCGGCGTCGCCCCCGGTCAGCGCCATGAAGGCGACGCCGGCGTCGCGGGCGCGCGCGATCACCGCGGCGCGGTCGGGATCGAAGCGCGGATTGGCGAGATTGACGCAGATGTCGAACAGCTCCATGGCGCGACCCTAGCGGGGCGCATCCATCCGATCCAGCGGCGGGTGGGCGCGATCCGCCCCGGACTCGCGCGCATCGCCGCGGGGCGCGCGCCGCCGGACGCGCGGCGGCCGGATGCATCGGAACGGGCGGGCCCAGCGGCGCGACCCTGACCCCGGGGGATTCCCGCCCATGGGGGCATTCGCCGTCTTGCCGCCCGTTTCGCGCGGGCGTAGACAGGGGCCGAACGCAAATCAGGAGCCAAGATCATGGCCTTTCTCGCCGACAGCCTCGCCCGCGTGAAACCCTCTCCCACCATCGCCGTGTCCACCAAGGCGCGCGAGTTGAAGGCGGCGGGCAAGGACGTGATCGGCCTCGGCGCCGGGGAACCTGATTTCGACACCCCCGACAACATCAAGGCCGCCGCCAAGGCCGCGATCGACGCGGGCCACACCAAATACACCGCCCCCGACGGCATCCCGGAGCTCAAGCGGGCGATCTGCGACAAGTTCCGGCGCGACAACGGGCTTGCCTACGATCCGTCCCAGATCTCGGTGGCGAACGGCGGCAAGCAGATCCTCTACAACGCGCTGGTGGCGACGCTCAATCCCGGCGACGAGGTGGTGATCCCGGCCCCCTACTGGGTCAGCTATCCCGACATGGTGCTGCTGGGCGGCGGCGAACCCGTGCCGGTCGAGGCGACGCTGGAGAATGATTTCAAGATCACCCCGGCGCAGCTGGAAGCGGCGATCACCCCGAAGACCAAGTGGTTCATTTTCAACTCGCCCTCCAACCCCTCGGGCGCGGGATATTCGCGCGCCGAACTCAAGGGCCTCACCGACGTGCTGATGCGCCACCCCCATGTCTGGGTGATGAGCGACGACATGTATGAGCACATCGTCTACGCGCCGTTCGAATTCTGCACCCCGGCGCAGGTGGAGCCGGGCCTGCATGATCGCACGCTGACCTGCAACGGCGTGTCGAAAGCCTACGCCATGACCGGCTGGCGCATCGGCTATGCCGGCGGGCCGGTCGAACTGATCGCCGCCATGCGAAAAGTGCAGTCGCAGAGCACCTCCAACCCGTGCTCGATCTCGCAATACGCGGCGCTGGAGGCTCTCACCGGCCCGCAGGACTACATCGTCGCCAGCCGCGCGGCGTTTCAGCGGCGCCGGGATCTGGTGGTGTCGATGCTCAACCAGGCGACCGGGCTGCAATGCCCGACGCCCGAGGGCGCCTTCTACGTCTACCCGTCGCTGAAGGCGCTGATCGGCAGGACCGCGCCCTCGGGCAAGGTGATCGAGAACGACGAGGTCTTCGCCACCGAGCTGCTGGAAAGCGAAGGCGTCGCGGTGGTGTTCGGCGCCGCCTTCGGTCTGTCGCCGAATTTCCGGGTCTCCTACGCCACTTCGGACGAGGCGCTGACCGAGGCCTGCACCCGCATCCAGCGCTTCTGCAACGCGCTGAAATAGCTGTCTTGCGCGTCCCGGGCCTGATCCGGGACCGCCCGACCGGTTGCAGCGCGGCCCCGGATCCCGCCCCGCCGCGAACACCGCGATGCGCACGGCGCAGGCGGCCTTCAACGCCCGGATCGCGCTCGCCCGTCCGATCCGGTCCCGCGCCGGCGCCGTGGACAGCGGCCCGCCCGGCCCCGGCCGCCGAAACCTTTGTCAGCCCCGGCGACTTGCGTCTAGGATCGGGGCAAGGCGCGACGGGAACGCCGCGGGACATGGGAGCGCATGCGATGGACAGACCCTCGTTCACCCTCGGCATCGAGGAGGAATACCTGATCGTCGATCGCGAAACCCGCGATCTGGTGCGCGAACCCGACCCGGATTTCATGAAGACCTGCTCCGAACGCCTCGGCGATCAGGTGACGGTGGAATACCTGCGCTGCCAGGTCGAGGTCGGCACCCGGGTTCACGGCACTGTCGGCGACGCGCTCGACGAACTTGTGGCGCTGCGCGGCTGCGTCGCCGAATCGGCCGAGAAATGCGGCTACGCGGCCATCGCCGCCTCCACCCACCCCTTCGCCCGCTGGCGCGACCAGACCCACACCCGCAAGCAGCGCTATGACAGCCTGCGCGCCGATCTGGGCCACACCGTGCGGCGCATGCTGATCTGCGGTTTCCACGTGCATGTGGGCATCGAGGATGACGACATGCGCATCGACCTGATGAATCAGGCGACGTATTTCCTGCCGCATCTGCTGGCGCTGAGCTGTTCGTCGCCGTTCTGGGAGGGCGAGGACACCGGGCTGGCCAGCTACCGCCTGACGGTGTTCGACGCGCTGCCGCGCACCGGGCTGCCCGATCAGCTGAATTCCTATTCCGAATACCAGCGGCTGGTGGCGCAGCTGGTAAAGGTGGGCTGCATCGAGGACGCGACCCGCATCTGGTGGGACATCCGGCCTTCGGCCAAGTTCCCGACGCTGGAACAACGGGTCACCGACGTGTGCAGCCGGGTGCGCGACGCCGCCGCCATCGCCGCGCTGTATCAATGCCTGATCGCCTATCTTTATCGCCTGCGCAGCCTCAACCAGCGCTGGCGGCTGTATCCGCACACGCTGATCCGCGAAAACCGCTGGCGCGCCCAGCGCTACGGGGCCAGCGGCAAGCTGGTGGATCACGGTCAGGGCCGCATGGCGCCGCTGCCCGACCTGATCGAGGAGCTGATCGACATTCTGCGCCCCGAGGCGGAGATGCTGGGCTGTCGCGCCGCGCTGGTGCATGCAAGGCGCATCGCCGCCGACGGCAATTCCGCCGATCGCCAGCGCCGGGTGCACGCCGCCGCCCGCGCCCGCGGCGCCGACGACCGCGAGGCGCTGGTGGAGGTGGTGGATTCGCTGATCGCCGAATTCACCGAATCCTGAACGGCGAACCCGCCGGCGAACGGCCTGACGGATGGCCTGACGGATGGGCGCCCCCGCCCGCCCCCGCCCGCCCCCGCCCTGCGCCGGGTCAACCGCGCGCCGCCTTGCCGCGTCAACCGCCCGCCCGCGCCGTCCCTGCGGCCAAACTGGTTTCAATTCACAACTTTATTCAGCGCGCGCAAACAGTTGCCTTGAGAGATCATTTTCTGGCGCCGCCCGGCGATTCGCCCCTAACCTGTCGCAAAAGCCATGCCGGCACGCCGAACAGGGAGACGAGACATGACCGAAACCACCTCCGTTTCAGGCCCCCCGCCAGAGTCCGGGCCAGAGTCCGGGCCAGAGTCCGCGCCAGAGTCCGCGCCCGATCCGACCGGCGAGACGCCCCCGCGCGTCTATCCGAAAATGCCGGTGGTCAACGCGGTGAGCTTCGACGACATTTCCTACGCCTTTCACAAGGGGGTGGAGGATTTTCGCGCCGCGCCGCGCTACGGGCTGTTCTTTGGCGGCATATACGCGCTGAGCGGGCTGCTGCTGCTGATGTTCCTCACCTGGTTCAAGATGCCGTGGATGATCCTGTTCTTCGGCATCGGGTTCCCGCTGGTGGGCCCCTTCGTCGCCGTCGGCCTTTATGACGTGAGCCGCAGGCGCGCCGCGGGCCAGGCGCTGAACTGGAAAGGCGTGCTCGGCGTGGTCTTCGCCCAGCGCAAGCGCGAACTGGGCTGGATGGCTTTCGTGGTGCTGTTCATCTTCTGGTTCTGGCTCTATCAGGTCCGGCTGCTGCTGGCGGTGTTCCTCGGGTTCAAGTCGTTTTCCTCCATCGAGGCGTTCCTGACCGTGGTCACCACCAGCGTCGAGGGCGCGGCGTTTCTCATCGTCGGCTCCATCGTCGGGGCGTTTCTGGCGCTGGTGCTGTTCTCGGCCACGGTGGTCGCGATTCCGCTGCTGCTGGACCGGGACCGGGATTTCATCACCGCGCTGATCACCAGCTTCCAGGTGGTGATCCGGAACCCGACGCCCATGGTGGCCTGGGGGCTGATCGTCACCGCGATGGTGATTTTCGGCATCCTCACCGCGTTCCTCGGGCTGATCGTCATCCTGCCGATTCTCGGGCATGCAACCTGGCATCTCTACACCCGGGCCGTGGGGCCCGAGCCGGCCGGGACCGACCCTGCCGCCGCCTGACGCCGATTCGGGGGCGGGCGCGCGACTCAGCAGCCGGCATCGGAATCAGGCAAGAAAAAAGGCGCGGATCCCGGAAGGAGGATCCACGCCCTGAAGTTGTTAAATAGCATCCAGTGTGGCCGAGGGGCCAGAAACCGGAACAGTGAACCCGATTTCACATCCGGAAATGAATGTCGGCCTCCGCCTTTTGACGTGATCTTTGCGGACCCCGCCAGCGCCCGCGACCTTGCTTCGCGATAGCGCCTCCCCCCAACTCGTCCTTGAAACAAGTTCAACGTAATTGATTCGGCGTTATACAAACGTGATAGAAATCTGATCCCCGCGCCCGCGCCTCAGACCGCCGCCGCCGCGGCGCGCCCGGCGGCCCGGCCCGAGAACAGGCAGCCGCCCAGAAACGTGCCCTCCAGCGCCCGGGCGCCATGCATGCCGCCGCCGCCGAACCCCGCCGCCTCGCCCGCCGCAAACAGGCCGGGGACCGGCGCGCCGTCGGGGCCGAGCGCCCGCGACTGAAGGTCGGTCTCGATCCCGCCAAGCGATTTTCGGGTCAGCACATGCAGGCGCACCGCGATCAGCGGCCCGTTGGCGGGGTCGAGGATCCGATGCGGCGGCGCGGTGCGAACAAGCCGGTCGCCCAGATACCGGCGGGCGTTGCGAATCGCCATGATCTGCGCGTCCTTGCAGAACCGGTTGTCGAGCTGCGCGTCGCGCGCCGCGATCTCCGCCTCGATGGCCTTCGGGTCCAGCAGCCCGTCGCCGCTGAGCGCGTTCATGGCGCGCACCAGATCGGCGATGTCGTCGCGAATGATGAAATCCTCGCCCCTTTCCTTGAACGCCTCCACCGGCGCGGTGGCGCGCGACCCGAAGGCGCGCGCGGCCACCAGCCGCCAGTCCCTGCCGGTCAGGTCCGGGTTCTGCTCGGACCCCGACAGCGCGAATTCCTTGCGGATGATCTTCTGGGTGAGGATGAACCAGGAATAATCGCGCCCCGTGGACAGGATGCGCCCCAGCGTGCCCAGCGTGTCGAATCCCGGCAGGAACGGCGCCTCCAGCCGCTTGCCCAGCGCGTCGAACCACATCGCGGAAGGCCCCGGCAGGATGCGGATGCCATGGGCCGGCCAGATCGGGTCCCAGTTCCGCACGCCCTCGCAGTAATGCCACATGCGATCGCGGTTGATCAGCCGCGCCCCGGCGGCGCCCGCCATGTCGATGGCCCGCCCGTCCACGTAGTCGGGAACCCCGGCGATCATGTTTTTCGGCGCGCCGCCAAGGCGCGACGGCCAAAGCGCGCGCACCTTGGCGAAATCCCCGCCCACGCCGCCCGAGGCGACGATCACCGCCCCCGCCGACAGCTGAAACGCGCCGATCTCGTCGCGGTTGGCGGGGGCGCCGCGCGGCGCGCCGTCATCGGCCAGCACCGCCCCCTCGACCCCGGTCACGGCGCCGTTGGCGCGCGTCAACCCGTCGACCCGGTGGCGAAAGCGGAACCTCAGGCGCCCCGCCGCCGCCTGCGCGCGGGCGCGCGCCGCAAAAGCCTCGACCAGCGCCGGGCCCGTGCCCCACACGATGTGGAACCGGGGGACCGAGTTGCCCGGCCCGCTCGCGCCCCGGCCGCCGCGTTCGGCCCAGCCCACCACCGGAAAGAATTTCAGGCCGCGCGCGCGCAGCCAGGCGCGCTTCTCGTTGGCGGCGAAATCCACATAGGCCTCGGCCCAGGCGCGGGGCCAGCGATCCTCGGCGCGATCGAACCCCGCCGTGCCCATCCAGTCGCGCAGCGCCAGCGCATGGCTGTCCCGCACCCCCATGCGCCGTTGTTCCGGGCTGTTCACGAGCATCAGCCCGCCGAAGGACCAGAAGGCCTGGCCGCCGAGGCTCTGCGGCCCCTCCTGATCCAGCAGCGTCACCCGCCGCCCGGCCTCGGCCGCCTCGACCGCGGCCGCCAGCCCGGAAAGACCCGCGCCCAGAACCAGAATGTCGGACTCCTGCGTCATCGCGCTTCTCCCCTGCAGCCGAAACCGCGCGGCGCGCCGGCAAGGCGGCGCGCCTGGCGGGCCAATGGCGGATCGGGATCCGCCCTACGAAAAATTCGCTGCGGCGCAGGGCGTCGCGGGTCGCGCCTGACGCGGCGGCTGGCGCAGGGCGGATCCCGATCCGCCATTGCCCCAGCGTGTCCTCAGGCGCCGCGCCCCGCCGCCCGGTCGGCGATCCGATCGAACCAGGCCTCGAGCCACGGCTTGACCACGCCGCCGAAGCGGCCCAGCGCCCACAATTCCCGGCCAACGAAGATTTCGCTGCGGCCGCGCGCCAGGCCCCTCAGCATCGCCGCCGCCACCGCGTCCGCCGACCACGCGCCGGCGCGCCCGGCGATGGCCGCGGTTTCGGGCGGCTTCAGCGGCGCCTCGCCCGCCAATTGCGGCGTGTCGGTGTCCGGCGGGTGGCAGATCGACACCAGCACCCCGTCCGGGCGGCATTCGGCGCGCAGCGAATCCACCAGCCCGCGCAGCGCGAATTTCGTCGGCGCATAGGCGCTGTACCCGAAAATCCCCATCAGCCCGGCGCCTGAGCCCAGCACGCAGACCCGCCCCCGCCCCCGCGCCCGCATCCCCGGCACGGTGGCGCGCAGGCTGTTCAGGACGCCGAAGTAATTCACCTCCATGAGGTCGCGGAACGCCGCCTCGGGGATGTCCTCGAACCGCCCGGGGCGCGCCAGCCCGGCCGAGGCGATCAGCAGGTCCACCGGCCCGAACGCGGCCTCGGCCGCCGCAACCGCCGCGCCGACCGCCGCCGCGTCGCGCACGTCCAGCGCCACGGTGCGGATGCGCGCATCGGGATGCGCGGCGCGGATCTCGTCGAAGGCGCCCGCCAGCCGGTCGCGCCCGCGCGCCGCCAGGGTCAGCGCCGCGCCCCGCCCCGCCAGCCGTTTCGCCGCCGCCAGCCCGATGCCGCTGGAGCCCCCGGTGATCAGCGCATGGGCGCCCAGACTGGTGTCGCGATCGGCCATGATGCGCCTCCTGGTTCGCTGCGGGCATGACGTGTCGGCCGAGTCCTCCGGGCCAATCACCGCGATGTCAACGGCCATTGCGCGGCCATCGCGCCGGCGACGCGCGCCGCCCCGGAGCGGCGAGCGATTCCCCCCCGCGCGCCCCTTGCCCGCGCGCGGCCTGACGCCTGCATTAACAATGAATGAATTCTGACATATAGCCCCTGCTTTTAGCTCGTTTTGCACGCTCATTGTCGCCGCAATCCAATTGCGCCGCCCCAGGGGTTGACCCTGCCAGCGAGTCAGCCTAGCGTTTCGACAGCGATTGGCCGAGCCAGTCCGACAGGGATGAAAACGCAACCGAAAATCGGTGCACTCTATCGTCGGGCGCCGTTCCCGCGGCGCCCGATACAGCGCGCTCGGGGCGCGCCGGACCCGGCATCCGAAAACCGCCCCAGGCGCGCAGCGCCGGGGCGCGCCGCCAGCCCCCTTCCAGCATGCGGCAATCATCGGCCGCCCCCGGAATCCACATCCATTTGCGCGCCGGCCGTGGCCTTGCATCGCGCCTGATCGCCCGAAGATTCTTGATTTCAGCGTGCTTGGGGCTAAGACATGGGCAGAGAGGGATCGCGCCCTCCCGCACGCCGCCAAAAAAACAAGCAGGACGATCTCAGAACATGACACGTATTCTCCGCATGGCGCTCGCCGTTTCGCTGATCGCAGCCGCTCCCCTGGCGAATGCGCAGACCGCGGCGACGCACGCTGACGATTCCAAACCCGCCGCCGCCGACACGCCGGCAAGCGGAACGCCGGCAAACGAGGCCCCGGCCAGCGAGACCCCCGCCGCGCAAGCGCCGGCCCAGCCCGCGCCGCAACAGCCTGCGCCCCAGCAGCTGCAGCGCCCTCAGGAGGTCGTCGTCGCCAGCCATGGCGACTGGGACATCGTCTGCGCCCCCGGCGGCTCGCCCTGCGTGATGCTGCAAAAGGGCGAAAACGCCCAGGGCCAGAACGTCATGGAGGTGCGCATCCGCCGGATCAAGCCCCAGCAGACCCAGCAAGGCACCGTCGAGGGCGCGATCCAGGTCGCGGTGCCGCTCGGCGTGCTGCTGCCCGCCGGGATCAACATCCAGATCGATTCATCGAAGCCGATCCGCGCCGGCTACTCCATTTGCGATCGCAGCGGCTGCCTGCTGCAGCAGCCCATGCCCAACCGCATGATCGCGGCGATGAAGAAAGGCGCCAAGGCGGTCTTCACCATCGTCGCCCCGCCCAAGCGTGAAATTCCGGTGGAAATCTCGCTCAAGGGCTTCACCGCCGCCTATAACGCGCTGCCGCACTGAACGGCGCCTGCGCCGCGCGAGCGGCGAAAACGAAAAAACCCGGCCATCGCGCCGGGTTCTTGCGTTCTGGGGCGAGCGGAAAGCAAGCGTCGCGTCAGCCGTCGTATCGGCGCGCCGCCACCACCGCGTTCAGCCCGCCAAAGGCGAATGAATTGGAGATCGCCGCGCCCATGTCGGCGCGGCGCGCCGCGTTTGGCACCACGTCGAGATCGCAATCCGGGTCCGGGTCCTGATAATTCGCCGTCGGCGGCGCCATGCCGCTGCGCAACGCGTGCACCAGCGCCACCATCTCCACCGCCCCGGCGCCGCCGATGCAATGGCCGTGCATGGATTTGGTGGAGGAGATCATCAGCCGGTCCGCCTGCGCCCCGAACACCGCGCGCACCGCGGCGCATTCGGTGCGGTCATTGGCGGCGGTGCCGGTGCCGTGGGCGTTGATGTAATCGACCTCCTCGACCGCCATCCCCGCATCGGCGAGCGCGGCGCGCATCGCCCGTCCGGCGCCGTCGACCGAGGGCTGCACGATGTCCCCGGCATCCGCCGACATGCCGAACCCCGCGAATTCCGCGAGGATCGGCGCGCCCCGCGCCAGGGCCCGGTCCAGACGTTCGAGCACGAACACCGCCGCGCCCTCGCCCTGCACCATGCCGGCGCGGTTCTTCGAAAACGGCCGGCAGGCGTCGCGGGCCATCACCCGCAGGCCTTCCCAGGCCTTCATCACCCCGAACACCAGCGGCGCCTCGGCGCCGCCGGTGACGGCGATGTCGACCATGCCCGAGCGCACCATCTGAAACGCCTGCCCCATGGCGTGATTGGCCGAGGAGCAGGCCGTGGACACCGACCAGGCCGGGCCTTTCAGCCCGTGCCTCATGGATATGTGCGAGGTCGCGCCCGAGACCATCAGCCGCGGCACCACGAAGGGGTGCACGCGGTTCTTGCCCTCCTGAAACACGGCGCGATAGGCGTCGTCGATGGTGCCCATGCCGGTCAGCGCGGCGCCCATCACCGTCGCCGTGCGCAGGCGCAGATCCTCGTCGAATTCGATCCCGGATCCGGCGATGGCCTCGTCCGCGGCGGCCAGCGCCAGCTGCGTGGCGCGATCGCACAGCGCCAGTTCGGCGCGCGAAAACCGGTCCTCGCCCTTGAAGAACTTCGCCTGCCCGCCGATGCGGATCGTCAGACGGTCCACATCGCGGATGTCCAGTTCCGAGATCCCCGACCGCCCGGCGTCAAGCGCCGCGCAATGCGCCGCGACCCCGTCGCCCAGCGCCGAGACCACGCCCATCCCGGTGATCGCCACCCGGTTCATCGGCGAATCATGCCTTCTGCGCGGCGATCAGGCCCTTCACCGCCGCGACGATGGAGGCGACGCTGGAAATGTCGAACTCGCTGTCGGTCGGGTCGTTGGCGTTGAAGGGGATGGTGATGTCAAACGCCTCCTCGATGGCGAACACCGTCTCCACCAGCCCCAGGCTGTCCACCCCCAGATCGTCCGGGGTGGACTCGAGCCTCACCTCCGCCGGGTCGAGCACCGCCTGTTCGGCGATGATCGCGATGATCTTCCGGGTCGCGTCGTCGGACATGCCAGTCTCCCGTCAGGTTTTCCCGTCTCCTATCCTGTCGCGATGCGCGGGAAAAGCCGAAATTCATTTCTTGAAGCGGTCCATGAAGCGCGGCAGGCGGCGCATGGCCATCATGGTCTTCATCCATTCGGCGCGCGCGATCGCCGGGGTTCCCATCATCACCGAGCGCGGCGGCACCGACGTGCCGACGCCGCTGAGCGCCGCCACCACCGAATCGTCGCCGATGCGCACATGATCCGCCACCCCGGTCTTGCCGCCGAGCACCACCCGGTCGCCGATGACCGCGCTGCCCGCGACCCCGACCTGAGCGCAGAGCAGGCAATGCGCGCCGACGCGGACGTTGTGTCCGATCTGCACGAGGTTGTCGATCTTGGTCCCCGAACCGATGCGGGTGTCGCTGAGCGTGCCGCGATCGACGCAGGCGCCGGCGCCGATCTCCACGTCGTCGCCGATGCTGACGGCGCCCAGGGAATGGATGCGCGCGTGGATGGCGTTGCGCGCGCCGATCTCCACGGCGCCGGTCTCCCTGGCGCTCTCCACGGATCCTTTTTCCGGGGTGACGTAGGAAAACCCGTCGCCGCCGATCACCGCGTTGGGCTGGGCGATGAACCGGTCGCCGATGCGCACCCGCTCGCCGATGCGCACGCCCGGATGCAGCAGCGCGCCGGCGCCGATGACGGCCTGCGCGCCGATCGAGCACTGCGACAGGATCCGCGCCCCCGCACCGATGCGCGCGCCGGGGCCGATGACGACGAAGGCGCCGATGCAGGCCTCCGCGCCGATCTCGGCGTCCGGGTCGATGACCGCCGAGGCGTGGATGCCGGATGGCGCATGCAGCGGGTGCTGGAACAGCGTGGTGACCCCGGCCATGGCGTAGCGCGGGCGCGGCGCGAAGATCGCCGCCTTCAGCCCCATGTCGCGCCAGTCGGCGCCGGGCCAGAGGATCGCCGCCTCGGCTTTCGACGCCGCCAGCGCTCCGGCGTAGGAGGGGCTCATGGCCAGGGCCAGATCCCGGGGCCCGGCCTCGGCGGGATGCGCGGGGCGCAGGATGGCGAGATCGACCGCCCCGTCGCAATCGGCGCCGAGCGCGGCGGCGATCGCGGCGATGGTCACGGGGCCGGCCATCGGATCGGGGCCGGCGGGGGTGGATCTGGACATGGAGAAACGGACTCCTGAGCGGCGCGCGGCGCCTAACGGCGGCGATGGCCGGGCGCGGCGCCGTCAGGCCGCCGCCGGCCGTCGCCCCCGGGGCGCCCGGACTCTATAGATGCAGGCGCCGGGCTTGACCACCCGGCCAGGCGCCGGATGCGCCCGACCGGCGCCCGCCTTCGCGCCTAAAGCCCCGCGAGCCCGGCCTTGGTCAGCGCCGCGAACACCTTGCGGTCGCGTCCGTAGATGTCGGCGCGGTATTGCGGCTGCCCGTTCTCGTCCACCCAGACGGTGCGATAGGTGAGATGCACCTGCACCGGCTCGTCGAGATTGACATAGGTTTCGCGCCGCGAATTCAGCCATCGCGTGAAGCGGGCCTCGGGATCCGCCTCCTGCGCCGCCAGCAGCTTGTAGGCGAGGTCGAACGGGTTCTCCACCCGCACGCAGCCATGACTGAAGGCGCGCGAATCCTTGCGGAACAGCGATTTCGACGGCGTGTCATGCAGGTAGATGTTGAACTGGTTCGGGAACATGAACTTCACCTTGCCCAGCGCGTTGCCCCGACCGGGGGCCTGCTTGATGCGAAAGGGGAAGTCATTGACGCCGAACAGCGACCAGTCGGTGGTCGCCGGATCGCCGAGCGGCGCGGCGCCGGCGCGGGGCACCAGGCTCATGTTGTTGCGCGCGAGGTAGCCGGGGTCTTCCCGCAGTTTGGGCAGGATTTCCCGCGTGGCGATCGAACGCGGCACGTTCCATGTGGGGTTGACCACCATATGGGTCATCTTTTCGGAAAATTCCGGCGTGCGGAATTTCCGGCTCTTGCCCACCACCACGCGCGAGGATTGCAGCACCGCGTCGCCATCCATCAGCGTCATGCGGAAATCGGCGAGATTGACCATGATGCGCCGCTTGCCCAGATCGCGGTTGAGCCAGCGGATGCGCTCGAGATTGACCGCAATCTGGCGCAGGCGCTGGTCCACGTCCACGTTCATCGCCTGAAAGGTGCGCCGCCCGGCGACGCCGTCGGCGTTGAGCCCGTGGCGGATCTGGAACGCCAGCACCGCCCGCTCCAGCGCCTCGTCATAGACATCCGGCGCGGCGACCGAGACCGCCGGCGCGTCGCCAAGATCCACCAGTCGCTCGCGCATGGCGATGACGCGGCGGCTGCGATCGCCGGGGCGCAGCGATCCGCCGCCAAGCGACGCCTTGTCCCAGCCGCCCTGGTCGCGCAGCGTCGCCAGTCGGGCATAAAGCGCGCGCAGGTCCCGGTAATCCCGGCTCGCCGGCGCCAGCCCGGCGATGTAGGCGGCGGGATCGGCGCTTTGCGCGATCCCGGCCAGCAGGCTCTCCGCCGCCGGGCGCGCCGGGAACACGTTGATTTCGCGATCCACGCGCCGGGGCTGCAGCGCCCCCGCCGCCAGATCGCCGCCGAACCGCGCCAGGCGGCGCGACAGTTCAAGCTCCAGCCGGACCTCGGCGGCCAGGCGCGCGTCGCCGCTCAGGCCCCGCGCCGTCGCCAGATCGGCGGCAAGCGCTTCGGCGTGGTATGCGGCGCGCGGCAGGGCGTGGGTTTCGGCGCCCTCGATCGCCGCCAGCAGCGCCGCGACCGCCGCCGCGCCCGTGGGCCCGAACCAGAACGGCGCGTAGTTTCGCGATTGGTAGAATCCGGCCAGGTCGTGATCCCCGGCCACCGCCGCGCGCAGCGCCGACGCCCGCGCGTCAAGCGGCGCGAGGTCGAGCGGCGCGCCGACCGCAGGCGCCGCCAGATTGGCCAGCTTGACGGTCTGCGCCGCGCCCGGCGCCGCTGCGCCCGAAATCAGCGCCAGCAGCGCGATCGCGCGCATCGAATTTTTCAACAAGTTCATTGTTGCACCCCCACAACAGGAACAGAGCCTTGGATACACCATATGCAAACCCTCCATCGCAAACGAGCCGCCCGGCCGCATTCGCCTGAATTTCATCGCCGCCCGTGGGAAAATGGCCTCAGAGACGCCGAAATCCCGCCGCCGCCGCGCGCAATCGTCGATCCGGGCGCATCAATCGAGATCAAAATGCGGCGAAACAGCGGCGAATCTGCAACTTGGCTAACGCAAACCCTTATGGGATAAGTGTCTGACAAGACCCTTAAGGGCGAGTGGCCGGCGTGCAATCGGCGTGCAGGCCCCAAGGCAGGCGAGCACAGGCCCCAGGGCGGGCGACAAGACCAAGAACCACGACAAGAACAAGAATAACGACATCAGTATCGGTAACGAGGCGACAAAAGCAGTGGCTCACGACATCTCAAGGCGGGTTTCCCGCCGTGACGCATTGGCGTTCATCGGCGCCGGCATGGCGCTGGCGGCGACCCCCGCGCTGGCTTCTCCCAAAGTGAATGCCGGCAAGGGCGACTATCGCTCGATCAACCTCTACAGCAAGCGTCTGGGCGAAAGCGTCAACACGGTCTACTGGATCGAGGGGGCGTATATCCCCGAGGCCATGGCCGAAATCACCTATCTGCTGCGCGACTGGCGGCTCGATCTGACCAAGCCGGTGAAGCCGGAGGTCATCGACGTGCTGGCGGCGGTGCATCTGCAGCTGGACACCAGCGAACCCTTCGAGGTGGTCTCGGGCTACCGCAGCCCGCAGACCAACGCCATGCTGCGGCGGCGCAATCGCGGGGTGGCGCGCAAGAGCTATCACATCAAGGCGATGGCGGTGGACGTGAAGCTGCGCAGCCGCTCGGTGCGCCAGATGTACACGGCGGCGGTGGCCAATAACGGCGGCGGCGTCGGGCGCTACACGCGCTCGAATTTCGTGCACATGGATTGCGGTCCGATCCGGTCCTGGGGGCGCTGAGCCCCGCCGAACGCCGGCTCGACCAACCCGGCGACGCTCAGAAATACGCCAGAGGATCGACGCCGATCACCGGTTCGTGCAGCCCCAGAAGCGCGGCGTAGATCGCCGCGCCGATCGTCAGGTCCAGCCCGACGCGCGGCGACCAGGCGCGGCGCAGCCTTCTGGACAGCGGCCCCCGGGCCAGACTCAGCGCCTCCGCCTCGCCCTGCCGGCGCGCACGGGTTTCCATGATCCGCATCCCCGCGAGGCTGAACAGCGCGAAACCGCCAAACATGATGACCCCGACAAGGTCGCCGTTGGCGACGGCGTGGCTCGCGGCCCAAAGGAAAAAACCCCAGAGCATCGGATGCCGGGTCAGCGCCAGAACCCCTGGCGCGGCGGCGTCCGCCTTGCCGCCGCGAAACGAGATCGAGGCCGGATTGGCGCGCGTCGCCGCCGCGGCGAACAGCAGGCAGGCGGGCAGCATCGCCGCCACCGGAACCGCCGCCAGCGCCGGCGAAGGCGGCCACAGCCCCACATAGGGCGCGCGCAGCGCCGCCGAGATCAGCCAGACCAGCGAGGCGATCGACAGCGCCGAATACCCCGCCAGATAGCGCCCGCGACCCAGGCGCGCGATCAGCGCGTCCCGCGCGCCGGTGGCCCGGGGCAGCGCATGCGCGGCGAGAAACAGCGCCAGAGCGGCGAAGAATTCGATCATGGCGCGATCCGGGCCCGGCTGCGAGCGGATGTCTATTGATGGGGATCATCTGGTAGTCGCCTGCAGAGACAGGCGCAAGACCCGTTGCGCCGCGCCGGGGCGCGGCGCCGCCAATGGCGGATCGGGATCCGCCCTACGCGGGCGGCGAGCGCGGCGCCGCAACTGGCCGGGATCGGGCGACGATCGCCCGCCGGCGCTGCGGGGCGCCGCGGCGCCGTTCGTCGCGCCGCCTCCGGCAAGCGTAGGGCGGATCCCGATCCGCCATTGGCGCAGCGGCGAGGGTCGCCGCTACCCCGCCCGTTCCTGCGCCCGATCCAGCGCCCGGCCCTGCGCCCGGTCCAGCGCCTTGCGTTCGAGACGGCGGGCATGCAGCAC
>NZ_JBWOMN010000123.1:0-3304 GCF_056449545.1 Oceanicella sp.
GATTTCCTTGACCTGCGCGACCGAAACCGAGCCGACAATCTCACGCGACGGGTTTGTTGCGCCGGATTTCAGCTTGGCCGCCTTTTTCAGGAAATACGACGCCGGGGGCGTCTTGATGTCCATGGTAAAGGACTTGTCCTGATAATAGCTGATGATCGTCGGGCACGGAGCACCGGGTTCAAGATCTGCGGTCTTGGCGTTGAACGCCTTGCAGAATTCCATGATGTTGATGCCGCGCTGACCCAGCGCCGGCCCGATGGGCGGCGAAGGATTGGCTTTGCCTGCGGGCACCTGAAGCTTCAGGGTCCCCACGATCTTCTTGGCCATCTCGGCCTCCTCGTCATACCGCCCCGGCGATCGCGATCGCGGGGCCTTGCGGTCCGTGGTGCGGGTTCAGGCGGCGCGCCGCCCTGCCCTCCCACTTCAGGTGATCAGGGCACGTCCTTGGCGACCTGACCGTATTCCAGTTCGACCGGGGTGGCCCGGCCGAAGATCGACACCGACACCTTGAGGCGGGCGTTCTCCACGTCCACCTCCTCGACCATGCCGGAAAAGCTTTCGAAGGGGCCGTCGGTGACCTTCACCTGTTCGCCCACCTCGTAGAGGATCGCGGGCATGGGGTTTTCCAGCCCCTCCTCGACCTGGTTGAGCAGGCGCGCCACTTCCGATTCGCGCAGCGGGCTCGGCTTGCCCTGCGGGCCCAGAAACCCGGTGACGCGGTTGGTGTCCATGATCAGGTGATAGGCGCGGTCGCTCATCTCCATCTTCACCAGCACGTAGCCGGGCATGAAGCGCCGCTCCACCGTCACCTTCTTGCCGCGGCGCAGCTCGACGACTTCCTCGGAGGGCACAAGCACCTCCTCGATTTCATCCTCGAGGCCGTTCTGCAGAGCGGATTCCTTGATCGACTCGGCCACCTTCTTCTCGAAATTCGAGAACACGTGGACCGTGTACCAGCGCTTTGCCATGCTGCCCGTCACCTCGATTGACCGGGGCTTGCCGCCCCGTATTGACGGCGCCGAAACCTCCGCGCCGCATTTTTCAGTCGCCGCCCGCGCCCGAGGCCGTGAGACCCCCGAAACGCGCCGCTCCAAACGTCAAGCGCGCGAACCCGACTCGGCGCGCGCGCTGTATCTGCCTGAGCCGATGGCGCATACAGCGATTTGGCGGGAATTGCAACCCCGGCGGCGGAATTGCCCGCCGTCCCGGCGCGGCCTACTGCCCGAGACGCAGGATCTGATCGACGCCGAGCGCGATCAACTGGTCCACGAAGAAGAAGAAAAGCGACGCGATGGTGGCCATCACGAACACCATGGTGGTGGTGACCGTGGTCTCCTTGCGCGTCGGCCAGACGACCTTCGACGCTTCGGCGCGCACCTGCTGGATGAATTGCGCCGGGTTCACCTTGGCCATGAGTCTCGCGTCCTTATCCTGAACCGTTGCGCTGGCAGGGGCGGAGGGATTCGAACCCGCGACCCTCGGTTTTGGAGACCGATGCTCTAACCAGCTGAGCTACACCCCTAGGCCTGCGCGAAATGCGTTCTATGCGGGCGCGGCCGTTTGGTCAAGCGCCCGCGATCCGGTCAGCCGCCGGAAATCCGGCCAAGCGCCGGCGGGCGCCGCGCCTGGCCGCCCAGTCGAGTTAGGCGCGCGCGGCGCGGATTTCAAGCCGGGCGGCGAATCGCCCCGCCCATGGCGCCCGCCCCGCCTGGGCGCCATGTTGGGCCCATGATGCGCAAATGGAGGGTTTGGTCATGACCTTGTCGCAAAGCGTTCGCAGCGTTCTGGGCAATTACGCGGTGTTTCGCGGGCGCGCGCCGCGCTCGGAATTATGGTGGTGGGTGGTGGGCGCCTTCCTGATCATGGTCGCGGCGGGGCTGATCGACGTCTTCGTCATCGGGCCGATGCTGGGCTTTCCGCCCTACGGATACAGCTTCAGGGCCCCGGGCGAGATGGCCATGGGATTCGTCGCCCCCGGCGGCCAGCCGCTGAGCACGCTTGCGGCGCTGGCGCTGATTCCGCCCAACATCACGGTGCAGGTGCGCCGCCTGCATGACATCGGGCGCAGCGGCTGGTGGCTGCTGATCGGATTCGTGCCGATGATCGGCATGCTGGCGCTGCTGTTCTTCTACGTGCAGCCGAGCGACCCCCAGCCCAACGAATACGGCCCGCCGCCCCTCGCCTGAACCGCGCCTCGCCTGAACCGCCCGGCAGCTGCGCCGCTCAGCGCCGCTGCAAGGCGATCTCCAGCGCCTTGCGCATCGCCGTGGGCAGCGCCCCGGCCTGCGCCGCCGCGTCCGGGCGAAAGGCGCCGCGTTTCGGGCGCGCGCCGGCGGGCGGTTCGGCGGGCGGTTCGGCGGGCGGTTCGGCGGGCAGTTCGGCGGCGAACACCTCCAGCGTCAGGCGGAAATGGGTGAACACATGCACCGCCCGCGCCGGCAGCCGCCGCCAGTCGCCCGCGCAGGGCGCGGCGGCGGCGATCTCCGTTTCCGAGGGCGGCGAATCGCCCCAATCCGTGCCGGGCAGCCCCAGCATCCCGCCCAGCAACCCGGATTCAGGCCGCCGCTCCAGCAGCACCGCGCCATCGGCGCGAAACCCGGCGAACACCGCGCCGAATCGTTCAGGCCGGGCTTTCTTCGCCCTGCGCCGGGGCAGATCCGCCGTCAGCCCCTGTCGGTGCGCCGCACAGGGGGCGCGCCACGGGCAGGCCGCGCAATCCGGGCTGCGCGGCGTGCAGATCGTCGCCCCCAGATCCATCACCGCCTGCGCGTAATCGCCGGGGCGGCGCGCCGGGGTCAGCGCCGCGGCATGGGCGCGCAGCGTCGGCTTCGCCTCGGGCAGCGGGGCGCCCACCGCATGCAGCCGCGCCATCACCCGCTCCACATTGCCGTCCACCACCACGGCGCGCCGCCCGAAGGCGATGGCGGCGATGGCGGCGGCGGTGTAGGGGCCGATGCCGGGCAAGGCGCGCAGCCCGTCCTCGGCATCCGGAAACCGCCCGCCCGCCGCGGCCACGGCGCGGGCGCATTTCAGCAGATTGCGCGCCCGCGCGTAGTAGCCGAGCCCGGCCCAGGCGGCCATCACCTCGCCGTCCTCGGCGCCGGCCAGCGCCCAGACATCGGGCCAGCGGCGAATGAAACGCTCGAAATAGGGACTCGCCGCCGTCACCGTGGTCTGCTGCAGCATGACCTCGGACAGCCAGACCCGGTAGGGCGGCGGCGGCGCGCCCGACCCCGGCGCCGCGCGCCACGGCAGCGCCCGCGCCGCGCCGTCATACCAGGCGAGCAGGTCCGCGGCGCTGGCG
>NZ_JBWOMN010000124.1:0-31853 GCF_056449545.1 Oceanicella sp.
AAATATGATGTGAGAATAAGAAAACACGACAATGCCGGTCGAGCACTTATCCAACAACTGACACAACACAAAACAATTTCAATCTAGTTATCCCTTCGGGGGGGGCGCCGCCCCCGCCCGCGCCCGCGGGGGCGGGGGGGGCCCCGCGGCCCCCCCGCGCGACGCGCCCCCATGCAAGGGCCTGCCATGACCGACCTGACCCCGCGCGAGATCGTCTCCGAACTCGACCGTTTCATCATCGGCCAGAAGGACGCCAAGCGCGCCGTCGCCGTGGCCCTGCGCTCGCGCTGGCGGCGTCGCCGGCTCGCCGACGATCTGCGCGACGAGGTGACGCCCAAGAACATCCTGATGATCGGCCCCACCGGGGTCGGCAAGACCGAAATCTCGCGCCGCCTCGCCACGCTCGCGCAGGCGCCCTTCATCAAGGTCGAGGCGACGAAATTCACCGAGGTCGGCTATGTGGGCCGCGACGTCGAACAGATCATCCGCGATCTGGTGGAAAGCGCCATCGTGATGATCCGCGACCGCCGCCGGGACGAGGTCAAGCCCCGCGCCCATGACGCCGCCGAGGACCGGGTGCTCGACGCGCTCTGCGGCGCCGACAGCCGCGACGCCACCCGCGCCATGTTTCGCAAGAAGCTGCGCGAAGGTCAGCTCGACGACAAGGAGATCGAGATCGACATCGCCGATTCGACCAACCCGCTGCAGATGCTGGACCTGCCGGGCCAGCAGGGCGGCATGGGGATGCTGAACATCGGCGACATGCTGGGCAAGGCGTTTTCGGGGCGCACCGCGCGCCGGCGCATGCGGGTCGCGGACAGCTACGAATTGCTGGTCGCCGAGGAGGCCGACAAGCTGGTGGACCAGGAAACCGTCACCCGCGACGCCATCGAGGCGGTGGAGCAGAGCGGCATCGTGTTCCTTGACGAGATCGACAAGGTCTGCGCCCGCGAAGGCGCGCGCGGCGGCGATGTCAGCCGCGAGGGCGTGCAGCGCGACCTGCTGCCGCTGATCGAGGGCACCACGGTGGCCACCAAGCACGGCGCGGTGAAGACCGACCATGTGCTGTTCATCGCCTCCGGCGCGTTTCACATCGCCAAGCCCTCGGACCTGCTGCCCGAATTGCAGGGCCGCCTGCCGATCCGGGTGGAGCTGCGGGCGTTGACCGAAGCGGATTTCGTGCGCATCCTCACCGAGACCGACAACGCCCTGACCCGCCAGTACAGCGCGTTGATGGCCACCGAGCAGGTCGAGGCCGCCTTCACCGACGACGGCGTCGCGGCGCTCGCCGAGATCGCGGCGCAGGTCAACCGCAGCGTCGAGAACATCGGCGCGCGCCGCCTCTACACGGTGATGGAGCGGGTGTTCGAGGAACTGAGCTTCGCCGCGCCCGACCGCGCCGGCGACAAGGTGGTGATCGACCGCGCCTATGTGGAGGACCGCCTCGCCGACCTCGCCAAGACCGCCGATGTCAGCCGCTACGTGCTATGAACATGCAGCTCGCGTAGGGCGGATCCCGATCCGCCATTGGGGCGGCGGGGCCCCCCGGCGCAACTTCGGGCCGGGGCCCGGCCCCGAAGCCCCCCCCCCAGAAGGCCCCCGGAAGGCCCCCGGAAGGCCCCCGACGCCTCGCAGGAAAGACCGCGCCCATGTCACTCCGGCTCTACGAGCACCCCAAGCCTCCCCCGAGCCTCGCACGGCTGGCGGCGAACGCCTCCCTGCGCCGCCTCAATCTGCTGCGCACGGTCTGGCGGGGCACGCGCAACCTGCTGGAATTCTTCCACCCCGAACTGATGGATCGCCCCTATATCGTCTCGCATGTCTCGGGCGAGCAGGTGATCTCGGTCAACGACGCCGACATCGCCCGCCATGTGCTGCTGGATCGCGCCGACATCTTCCCCAAGGGGCGCATCTACCGGGTGTTCTTCGGCGATTTCCTCGGCGAAAGCTCGCTGACCATGGACGGCGAGGCCTGGCGCACCCGCCGCCGCCTGATCAACCCCGCCTTCAACGCCCGGGCCATGCGCGGGGTCGCGCCGGTGGTGGAAAGGCATCTGGCCCAGATGCTCGACGACTGGGACGCGGCGATTCCGCCGGACGGCGAAGCGGTCATCGACCTGCACAAGAGCGTCTCGCGGCTGGCCATGCGCATCGCCATGGAGGCGTTCTTCTCCACCTCGCTGGGCGGTCGCGCCGATGAACTGGGCGATCTGATGGGGCGAATCATCGCCGATGCCGGCGCGCCGCCCATGCCCGACCTGCTGAACCTGCCGCCGTGGTTTCCGCGCCGCTCGCGGCGGCGGGCGCTGGGCTGGCTCGGCGAACTCGACGCCTATCTCTACGAGGTGATCGACGCGCGCCTGGCGCAGCGCGAGGCGGGCGAACCCGAGACCCCGGACCTGCTCGACATCCTCGTGCACGCCAAGGACAAGGAAACCGGCGCGTTTCTGGATCGCAGGGCGATCCGCAACGAGGTCATGACGCTGTTTGCCGCCGGGCACGAGACCACCGCCCTGTCGCTGGTCTGGGGGCTTGACCTGCTGGCCCGCGAAACCGCCTGGCAGGACCGGCTGGCCGAGGGGATCGCAGGCGCCTTCGACGCCCCCCCGAACGCGGCGCAGGCCAGGACCGCGCCCATGGTCGCGGAGACCTACGAGGAAATCCTGCGCCTTTACCCGCCGGCGTTTTCCATCGGGCGGCAGGCCGAGGCCGACAACCAGATCGGCGATCTGAAGATCCCGGCCGGGGCGCGGATGCAGGTGGCGATCTTCATGCTGCACCGCAATGCGCGCTACTGGACCGATCCGGGCCGCTTCGACCCCGAACGCTTCACGCCCGAACGCCGCGCCGGGCGCCACCCCTTCGCCTATCTGCCCTTCGGCGCCGGGCCGCGCATCTGCGTGGGGCTGGCGCTGGCGAAGATGGAGGCGCATCTGACCCTGGCCCGGGCGCTGCCCCGCTTCCGGCTGCTGCCCGCCGGGCCGCCGCCGCGGCCGCTGGGCAAGATCACCCTGCGCACCGAAGGCCCGGTGTTCTTGCGCCTGCGTCGCAGAACATGAATTCCTTCGTGAAATCCCGCGCCGGATCGACGTGAGCGCGCCGCGCCGCGCCCCAGCGCCCCCGATCCTGCGATTCGCCCGCGACAACGCCCCGTGGCTGGGGGCCGGCGCGCTGATGACCTTCGGGTCGAGTTTTGGGCAGACCTTCTTCATTTCGCTGTTCGCGGGCGAGATCCGCGCCGAATTCTCGCTCAGCCACGGCGAATGGGGGGCCGCCTACACGACGGGCACCATGGCCTCCGCGGCGCTGATGCTCTGGGCCGGGGGGCTCACCGACCGGTTTCGCGCCCGGACGGTGACGGTTCTGGTGCTGTGCGGTCTGGCGCTGGCGGCGCTGTCCATGTCGCGGGTGGCGGGCTGGTGGGGATTGGCGGGGGCGATCTTCGGGCTGCGCTTCTGCGGGCAGGGGATGCTGTTTCATACGTCCATCGTGTCCATGGGACGCTGGTTTCACGCGACCCGCGGCCGCGCGGTGGCGCTTGCCAATCTGGGCTACGCAACGGGCGAGGCGGCGCTGCCGGTGATCTTCGTGCTGCTGATCGGGCTGATCGGCTGGCGCGCCAGCTGGATCGTCGCGGCGGGCGCGGCGCTGGCGCTGGCGCCGCTGGCGCTGCGGCTGCTGCGCGCCGAACGCACGCCCCGCAGCCAGTCGGCGCAGGGGCAGGCGCCGGGCATGGAGAACCGCCACTGGCGCCGCGCCGACGCGCTGAAACACTGGCTGTTCTGGGTGACCTTGCCGGGATTCCTCACCCATCCGGCGTTTTCCACGGCGTTCTTCTTCCAGCAGGTGCAGATCTGCGTGGAGAAAGGTTGGGATCTGGTCGATTTCGCCTCGCTCTACCCGATAGCGGTGCTGTCGGCGATCGGGTCGATGTTTCTGGGCGGCTGGATCGCGGATCGCTTCGGCAGCGCCCGGCTGCTGCCGATTTTTCTCGCGCCCATGGCGCTCGGCTTTCTGGCGGCCTGGGGCTTCGAGGGGCTGTGGGCGGGGGGCGCGGCGCTTGCCGGGCTCGGCATGATGCAGGGGCTGAGCACCGCCGCCAGCGGCGCCTTCTGGCCGGAATTCTACGGCACGCGGCACCTGGGCGCGATCCGGGCGGTCGCGTCCTCGACGATGGTGTTCGCCACGGCGCTTGGGCCGGGGATCTCGGGCTGGCTGATCGACGCGGGCGTGCCGGTGACGTCGCAGCTGGCCTGGATGGCCGGATACGCGCTGCTCATGTGCGGGCTGTTCGCCTTCGCGATGCATCGCGTCGGCCGGGCGCCGGGCTGACCCCTGGCGGCGAAAATCCGCGCGTCGCGGGCAAAAGACCGTAGCGTCTTGACAGTCGCGCCGAACAAACCCAGCCTTGCGGCAATCAAAATCGGCGCCGGCGCGCAGAACCCGCCGCCGGCGCCCAACAACAGAGAGGACTTCTTCCATGGATCTGAAGCGAAGGCTTGCCGTATTCGGCCTGACGCTGGCGCTCGCCGCCCCCATCGGCCTCGTCGGCGGCGGGGCGCTGGCGGAAACGCCGCCCAACATGCTGGTGATCGCCACCGAGATCGACGACATCACCTCGCTCGACCCGCAGGAAAGCTTCGAATTCTCGGGCTCGGACATTCTCAACAACATGTACGGTTCGCTGGTCAGCTTCGACCCCAACGACCTCAGCACCGGCTACCAGCCCGACATCGCCGAAAGCTGGACCGTGTCCGATGACGGGCGCACCTTCACCTTCAAGATCCGCAAGGGCATGACATTCCAGTCGGGCAACCCGGTGACCGCGAAGGACGTGGAGTACTCGCTGCGCCGCGCGGTGGCGATGAAGAAGACCCCGTCCTTCATCATCACCCAGTTCGGCTTCGCGCCCGACAACATCGAAACCACGCTGAAGGCGCTTGACGACGACACCTTCCAGCTGGTGACCGACAAGCAATACGCGCCCTCCTTCGTGCTCAACTGCCTGACCGCGACCATCGCCTACATCGTCGATTCCGAGACGGTGAAATCCCATGAGGCCGACGGCGACTGGGGCAATGGCTGGCTGCGCACGAATTCAGCCGGATCGGGCGCCTACACGCTGATCAACTGGAAGCCCCAGGAAAGCTATTCGCTGAAGTCCAACCCCGATTACTGGCGCGGCGAACCGGCGATGAAGCGGGTCATCGTGCGCCATATCGGCGAAAGCGCCACCCAGCGCCTGCTGCTGGAAAAGGGCGACGTGGACATTTCGCGCAACCTCAACCCCGAGGACATCAAGGCGGTCGAGGCCAATGGCGACCTGGCGGTGGACAGCGATCTGCGCGGCCGCATCATGTATGTGTCCTTCAACCAGAAAAACCCGATCCTCGCCAACCCCAAGGTGGTTCTGGCGATGAAATACCTGATCGACTACGACGGCATGGCGGAGTCCTTCCTCAAGGGGCAATACGCGGTGCATCAGGCGTTCCTGCCGCTCACCTACATGGGCGAACTGAAGGACAAGCCCTACAGCCTCGACATCGAGAAGGCCCGCGGGCTGCTGGCCGAGGCCGGCTACGCCGACGGGTTCGAGGCCGAGATCATCGTGCGCACCGCGCAGGAACGCATCGAGATCGCCCAGACCCTGCAGAACACCTTCGCCAAGGTCGGCATCAAGCTGAGCATCACGCAGGGCACCGGCAAGCAGACGCTCAGCCGCTACCGGGCGCGGGAATTCGACATCTACGTGGGCGCCTGGGGGCCGGATTATCCCGATCCCCACACCAACGCCGACACCTTCGCCGACAACCCCGACAACCGCGACGAGGCCAAGCTGACCGGCAAGCTCGCCTGGCGCAACGCCTGGGACATCCCCGAGATGTCAAAGGCCACGCAGGCCGCGGTGGTCGAGCTTGACGCCGCCAAGCGGGCGCAGATGTACGTGGACATCCAGAAGCAGCACCAGAAGGTCGCCCCCTTCGCCGAGATGTTCCAGAAGATCGAACAGATCGGGCGCCGCGCCAACGTCAAGGGCTTCGTCACCGGTTCGGCGATCACCGCCGCCTATTACTGGACGGTGACCAAGTAGGTGTCTGGCGCATCTGCGACCAAGGCCGGGCGGCGCGGGTTTCTCGCGCCGCTTGGCCGTCTGCTGGGGCGGCGCGGCAGGGGCGTGCTCAAGGCCGCGTTGTCGGTGCTTGTCACCATGATCGGGCTGCTGTTCGTGACCTTCGTCATCGGCCGGGTGATGCCCATCGACCCGGTGCTGGCGGTGGTGGGCGAACGCGCCTCCAACGAGGTCTACGAAGCCGCCTACAAGGCCATGGGGCTCGACAAGCCGCTGATCGTGCAGTTCGGGATCTTTCTCGGCGACGTGTTCAGCGGCGATTTCGGCATGTCGACCCTGACCGCGCGCCCGGTGTCCCAGGATATCGCCCGGGTGTTCCCCGCGACGCTGGAACTGGCCACCTTCGGGGTGATCATCGGGGTGGTCGCCGGGGTGCCGCTGGGGGTGCTGGCGGCGGTCAACCAGGGCCGCTGGCCGGATCAGTTCGTGCGCCTGTTCGGGCTGTTCGGCTATTCCATGCCGATCTTCTGGATCGCGCTGGTGGGGCTGATGATCTTTTACGGCCAGCTTGGCTGGGTCGGCGGGCCGGGGCGGCTCGACGTGTTCTATCAGGACATCATCCCGCAGGTCACCGGCATGATCCTGATCGACAGCGCCATCGAGGGCGATTGGGACATCTTTCGCAACGCCTTCAGCCACATCATCCTGCCGGGGTTGATTCTGGGATATTATTCAATGGCCTATATCAGCCGCATGACCCGCAGCTTCATGATCGAGGAACTGTCGCGCGAATACGTCACCACCGCGCGGGTCAAGGGACTGAGCGAATCCGCGGTGATCTGGCGCCATGCGCTGGGCAACGTGATGATCCCGCTGATCACCGTGATCGCGCTCAGCTACGCCAATCTGCTGGAGGGCTCGGTGCTGACCGAGACCATCTTCGCCTGGCCCGGACTGGGGCAATACATCACCGTCGCGCTGCTGAGCGCCGACATGAACGCCGTGCTGGGCGGCACCGTGGTGGTGGGGCTGGTCTTCGTGGGGCTGAACATGCTCTCGGACGTGCTCTACCGCCTGGTCGACCCGCGCGCGCGCAACTAGGAAACCGGTCATGAGCAACGCAACCGAGGGCGCGGAGCAGGACGCCGTCCAGCGCTGGCGCGACTGGCTGATGACCGACACGCCGCGATCGCGCATGCAGGCGCGGCTGAGCCAGATCTGGCTGGGCTGGCGGTCCTTCGCGCGCAACCCGCT
This sequence comes from Oceanicella sp., assembly GCF_056449545.1. Lineage (NCBI taxonomy): Bacteria > Pseudomonadati > Pseudomonadota > Alphaproteobacteria > Rhodobacterales > Paracoccaceae > Oceanicella > Oceanicella sp. Next base: position 7,325 of record NZ_JBWOMN010000124.1, read on the forward strand.
GGCCATGGCCGGGCTGATGATCCTGATCGCGCTGGTGCTGGCGTCGATCTTCGCGCCGCTGCTGGCCACCCACGACCCCAACGCCACCGACCTGGCGGCGCGGCTGACGCCGCCGGGGGCGGGCGGGTTCCTGCTGGGGTCGGACGAACTGGGCCGCGACATCTACAGCCGCATCATGCACGGGGCCTCGATCACGCTGATGATCGTGGCGCTGGTGGCGGCCACGGCGCCGGTGATCGGGCTGCTGGTGGGCACCGCCGCCGGGTATCTCGGCGGCTGGGCCGACATGGCGCTCATGCGCATCACCGACATCTTCCTCGCCTTCCCGCGGCTGGTGCTGGCGCTGGCCTTCGTCGCGGCGCTGGGCGCGGGGATCGAGAACGCGGTGCTGGCCATCACGCTGACCGCCTGGCCGCCCTATGCGCGGATCGCGCGGGCCGAGACGCTGACCATCCGCAAATCCGACTTCATCGCCGCCATTCAATTGCAGGGCGCCGGCCCCTTGCGCATCATCACCGGCCATATCTGGCCGCTCTGCATGTCATCGATCATCGTGCGGGTGACGCTGGACATGGCGGGGGTGATCCTCACCGCCGCGGGGCTCGGGTTTCTCGGGCTCGGCGCGCAGCCGCCGCTGCCGGAATGGGGGGCGATGATCTCGGCGGGGCGAAGGTTCATCCTCGATCAGTGGTGGGTGGCGACCATGCCGGGGCTGGCGATCTTCATCGTATCGCTGGGCTTCAACCTGCTGGGCGACGGGCTGCGCGACGTGCTCGACCCCAAGAAGTCCGGATCATGAGCGATCTGCTTCGGGTCGAGGACCTCTGGGTCCGCTTCGCCACCCGCACCGGCGGCACGGTGGAGGCCGTGCGCGGCATTTCGTTTTCGGTGGGCCGCGAACGGGTCGGCATCGTCGGCGAATCCGGGTCGGGCAAATCCATGACCGGACGCGCCATCCTGCGCCTGATTCGCCCGCCGGGGCAGGCGACGTCGCGGGTGATGACCTTTGACGGCGCGGACCTGAACGCGCTCAGCGAAAGGCGGATGCGGGCCATTCGCGGTCAGAAGATCTCGATGATCATGCAGGACCCCAAATTTTCGCTCAACCCGGTGATGAGCGTCGGGCGCCAGATCGAGGAGGCCTATCGCCTGCATTCCGGCGCCTCGCATCGCGACGCCAGGCGAAAGACCATGGAGATGCTGGAGGCGGTGCAGATCCGCGACCCCGAAAAGGTCTCGGCCATGTATCCCAACGAGGTGTCGGGCGGCATGGGCCAGCGGATCATGATCGCCATGATGCTGGCCCCCTCGCCGGACCTGCTGATCGCCGACGAACCGACCTCGGCGCTTGACGTCACGGTGCAGATGCGGGTGCTGCGGATCATGGACCGGCTGGTGCGCGACCGGGGGATGGGGCTGATCTTCATCAGCCATGACCTCAATCTGGTGGCCACCTTCTGCGACCGCATCCTGATCATGTATGCCGGGCGCATCGTCGAGACCTGCCGCGCCGACAAGCTGCACGAGGCCAGGCACCCCTATACGCGCGGGCTGCTCAACGCCCTGCCGATGCTTGACGATCCGCGCCCGCGGCTTGAGGCGCTGCAACGCGATCCCGCGTGGAAGGAGGCCCCGAGTGTCGATGGTTTCGCCTGAATCGGCGCCGGATTCGGGCGCCGCCCTGACGGTCGGGAACCTCACCGTCAGCTTTGACGGCGTGGCGGTGGTGCATGGCGCGACCTTCGCGGTGCCCGAGGGCGGGGCCTTCGGGCTGGTGGGCGAATCCGGGTCCGGCAAATCCACCATCCTGCGCGCCATCGCCGGGTTGGCCAGGGATTGGCGCGGGCGCATCGTCGTGGAGGGGCGCGAACTGGGCCACGCCCGCGACGCGGATTTCTTCCGCACCGTGCAGATGGTGTTCCAGGATCCCTACGCCTCGCTGCACCCGCGCCACACCGTCGACCGCACCCTGTCGGAACCCTTGCTGCTGCACAGGTTCGACCGGGTGGAGCAGCGCATCGAACAGGCGCTGGATCAGGTGGGGCTGGGGTCGGCGTTTCGCTTTCGCTACCCGCATCAGCTGTCGGGCGGCCAGCGCCAGCGGGTGGCGATCGCCCGCGCGCTGATGCTGTCGCCGCGCATCCTGCTGCTCGACGAACCCACCTCGGCGCTCGACGTGTCGGTGCAGGCCGAGGTGCTGAACCTGCTCAACGACCTGCGCGCCGAACATGGCCTGACCTATCTGCTGGTGAGCCATGATCTGGCGGTCATCGCCCATATGTGCGAGCGTCTCGCGGTGATGAAGGAAGGCGTGATGGTGGAAACCCTCACCGCCGAAGCCATGCGCGCCGGCGAGCCGGCCGAGCCCTACACCCGCGATCTGCTGATCGCAAGCAAGGGCTATTCCGCGCTTGAGGAGGCCGAACCGAATGACCGCCCATGATCCGCTCGCCGATCCGGTGCAAGTGTTCGACGGCCACAACGACACGCTGATGAAGCTGGAGATCGCCGCGCGCCTGAACCTGCCGCGGGATTTTCGCGGCGACGCCGGCGCGCCGGGCGACCGGCTCGACATCGACCTGCCGCGCGCGCGCAAGGCCGGGTTCGCGGGCGGGCTGTTCGCCATGTACACGCCGTCGCGGCTTGACGATCTGGCCGCCCCCTATGACCGCGGCGACCCGGCCAATTTCGCCGCCGTGCCCCAGCAGGCGGCGCTGAGCTTCACGCTGGCGATGTTCGCGCGGCTGCGGCGCCTGGCGCGCGACCTGCCCGACGACCTGGCGATCTGCGCCGGCGCCGGCGCGGCGCGCGCCGCGATGGAGGCCGGGCGCATCGCCGTCATCCCCCATATCGAGGGCGCCGCCTGCATCGACGCGGATTTCAACGCGCTGGAGATCCTGCACGCCGCCGGGCTGCGCTCGCTGGGGCTGGTCTGGTCGCGCCCCAACGCCTTTGGCGACGGCGCGCCCATGGCGATGCAGGACCCGGTGCGCCCGGGGCGCGGGCTCACCGAAGCGGGCAGGGCGCTGGTGGGCGAATGCGAACGGCTCGGCGTGCTCGTGGATCTGTCGCATCTGACCGAGGCGGGGTTCTGGGACGTGGCCAAGATCGCCGCGCGGCCGCTGGTGGCGAGCCATTCCAACGTGCACGCGATTTCGCCCAGCGCGCGCAACCTCACCGACCGGCAACTGGCGGCGGTGGCCGAAAGCGGCGGGCTGGTGGGGCTGAATTTTCACGTCGGGTTTCTGCGCGAGGATTGCGACGAGGGCGCGGACGCGCCCATGGCCCTGATGTTGCGGCATCTGGATCGCATGCTTGAAATCCTCGGCGAGGACGGCGTGGCGCTGGGCTCGGATTTCGACGGCTGCGAACTGCCCTCGGAAATCGGCGACGTCACCGGGCTGTCGCGGCTGGTGGCGGCGATGCGCCAGGCCGGCTACGGCGAGGCGCTGATTGCAAAGATCTGCCGCGAGAACTGGCTGGCGGCGTTGGATCGCGCCGGCGTCGGGGCCTGAGCCGGCGGGCGAATGACCGGGTTGAATGACGGGTTGCGAACAGGATAGAACAACACCATGAACATCATTGATCTGAAAGACAAAACTGCGATCGTCACCGGCGGCGCCCAGGGTATCGGGCGGGCCGTGGCGGAGCGGCTGATCGGGTCCGGCGCGCGGGTGACGATCTGGGACGCCGACGCGGATCTGGGGGCCAGGACCGCCGCCGCGATCGGCGCGGACTTCATTGCGCTCGACGTCACCGACTGGAACGCGGTCAGCGCCGCCGCGGCGCTCAGCGCGAAAGCCATGGGCCGCATCGACATCGCGGTGAACAACGCCGGCATCGCCGGGGCCAACGCGCCGCTGGCCGATTACCCCATCGACGAATGGCGCCGGGTGCTGGACATCGATCTCGACGGCGTGTTCCATTGCCTGAAGGCGGTGACGCCGATCATGACCGCCAACGGCTACGGGCGCATCGTCAACGTCGCCTCGATCGCCGGCAAGGAGGGCAACCCCAACGCCAGCGCCTATTCGGCGGCCAAGGCCGGGGTGATCGCGCTCACCAAGTCGCTGGGCAAGGAACTGGCGGCGCATGACATCGCGGTGAACTGCATCACCCCGGCGGCGGCGCGCACCGCGATCTTCGATCAGATGAGCGAGGCGCATATCGGCTACATGCTGGCCAAGATCCCGCGCGCCCGCTTCGTCGAACCCGCCGAGATCGCGGCGATGGTCGCCTGGCTGTGTTCGGGGGAATGCAGCTTCACCACCGGCGGGGTTTTCGACCTGTCCGGCGGGCGCGCGACCTACTGAAACCGCGCGGCGTCCGGCGCAGGGCGGCCCGGTTTGCGCCGTGTCGCCCTTGCGTCCGTCACAGCTTTCAAGTTTTCTGGCGTCATCCATTCCGGGCCGCTGACTGGGCCCGCAACAAGGAGGTTAATCAAAATATGAAAACTCTCACCAGATTTGCGGTCACCGCCGCAGCGGCCGCTCTCATGGCGGCGTCGGCGCAGGCCAAGACGCTCGTCTTCTGCTCGGAGGCCTCGCCGGACGGGTTCGACCCGGCGCTTTACACCTCGGGCACCACCTTCGACGCGTCCTCGCGCCAGCTTTACAACAAGCTGGTGGAATTCACGCCGGGCACCACCAAGATCGCCCCGGCGCTGGCCGAAAGCTGGACGGTCTCCGACGACGGGCGGGAATACACTTTCAACCTGCGCAAGGGCGTCAAGTTCCACAGCACCAAGTATTTCACCCCGACGCGGGACTTCAACGCCGACGACGTGGTGTTTTCCTTTGAACGCCAGCGGCTTGCGGATCATCCTTACAACAACGCCTCGGGCGGCACCTGGGAATATTTCGCCGGCATGTCCATGCCCGACCTGATCAAGTCGGTCGAGAAGGTGGACGAGCGCACCGTCAAATTCGTGCTCAACCGGGCCGAAGCGCCGATGATCGCCAATCTGGGCATGGATTTCGCGTCGATCCTGTCGGCCGAATACGCCGACGCGATGCTGAAGGCCGGCACGCCCGAGATGCTCAACCAGCAGCCGGTGGGCACCGGGCCGTTCCAGTTCGTCGCCTATCAGAAGGACGCGGTGATCCGCTACGCCGCCAACCCCGACTACTGGCAGGGCAAGGCCGCCATCGACAATCTGGTGTTCGCGATCACCACCGACGCCTCGGTGCGCTACCAGAAGATCAAGGCCAACGAATGCCAGGTGATGCCCTATCCGAACCCGGCGGATCTGAAGGCCATGGCCGAGGATCCGGACATCAACCTGATGCAGCAGGAAGGGCTGAACGTGGGCTACATGGCCTACAACACCCAGGTGGCGCCGTTCGACAATCCCAAGGTGCGCAAGGCGCTGAACATGGCCATCAACAAGCAGGCCATCATCGACGCGGTGTTCCAGGGGTCGGGCAAGATCGCCAAGAACCCGATCCCGCCCACCATCTGGTCCTATAACGAGGCCACCGTCGACGACCCCTACGACCCCGCCGCCGCCAAGGCGATGCTGGAGGCCGAGGGGGTCAAGGATCTCAACATGGAGATCTGGGCGATGCCCGTGCAGCGCCCCTACAACCCCAACGCGCGGCGCATGGCGGAGCTGATGCAGGCCGATTTCGCCAAGATCGGCGTGACGGTTGAAATCGTCTCCTACGAATGGGGCGAATACCTCAAGCGCTCCAAGGCGCTGGACCGCAAGGGCGCGGTGCTGCTGGGCTGGACCGGCGACAACGGCGATCCCGACAATTTCCTCGCGGTGCTGCTGGGCTGCGACGGGGTCGAGCATTCCAACCGCGCCCAGTGGTGCTACCAGCCCTTCGAGGACCTGATCCAGAAGGCCAAGATCACCTCGGATCAGGCCGAGCGCGTGAAGCTCTACGAACAGGCGCAGATCGTGTTCAAGGACCAGGCGCCCTGGGCCACCATCGCCCATTCGATCGTCTACAAGCCGATCCGCAAGGAAGTCAAAGGCTTCAAGATCGACCCGCTGGGCGGCCACATCTTCTACGGCGTGGATCTGGACCAGTAGGCCGCGATCCGGTTTGACGAGGGGCCGGGCGGCGACGCCCGGCCCGCATGCGCGACGCGCAGCGATTTTTTTTTGGGGATTCCGCAATGCCCGCTGACAGATACGCCGCGTTCCGCGCGCTCGCCCGCGACGCCGGGCTGGACGCTGTGGCGGTGGTCCCGGGGCCGAATTTCCACCGCCTGATGGGCCGGGATTTCCACACCAGCGAACGCCCCCTGCTGGTGATGATCCCGCCATCCGGGCCGCCCGCCGCCATCGTGCCCGATCTGGAGCTGGGATCCTTCGAACTGGTGGGTTTCGAGGGCGAGGTGTTCGACTGGCGCGACCAGGACGGCCACCAGCCGGCCTTCGCGGCGCTGGCCGCGCACATGCCGCTGTCGCGCATCGGCGTCGAGGGCCAGGTGATGCGGGTCTTCGTGCATCACGCGCTGACCCAGGCCAATCCGGGACTGGTCATCGAGGACGCCGAGGCGGCGATCTCCGGGCTGCGCCTGCGCAAGACCGAGGCCGAGATCGCGGCGCTGCAAAAGGCCGTGGACATCGCCGAAACGGCGCTGACGCGGCTTTGCGCGCAGGTGCGCGAAGGCCAGAGCGAAACCGAGATCGAAAGCCTGTTGACGCAGGCGCTGTTCGCGGCCGGGGCCGAGGATCTGGCCTTCGGGCCGATCGTCGCGGCGGGCGACAATTCGGCCCGCCCCCACGCCAGGGCGCGCCCCGACTACCGGGTCAGGCGCGGCGACGCGCTGCTGCTGGATTTCGGCGCGCGCTGGGGCGGGATGTGTTCGGACATCACCCGCACCTTCTTCATCGGCGCCTGTTCGGACCAACGGCGCGCCGTCTATGAAACCGTGCTGGCGGCCAATCGGGCCGGGCACGCGGCGACCCGACCCGGGGCGAGCGCGCATGACGTCGACGACGCGGTGACCGGGGCGCTCGAAGCCTCGCCCTTCGCCGATCGGATCCGCACCAGGACCGGGCACGGGCTGGGCCGCGCGGTGCACGAGGCGCCCTACATCATGCGCGGCAATCGCCAGGCTCTCGAACCCGGCATGGTGTTCACCAACGAACCCGGGCTCTATCGGCTCGGCGATTTCGGCGTGCGCATCGAGGACGACATTCTGGTGACCGAGACCGGTTGCCGATCGCTGACGACGCATCCGCGCGAGCTGACGCTGCTCGGCTGACGCCAGGAAGGGACCCAACCTGTGCTTCCGTTCATTCTCAAACGGCTCGGCGCCTTCATTCCGACGTTTCTCGGCGTGACGGTGATCTCCTTCGCCTTCATCCGGCTGCTGCCGGGCGATCCGCTGCTGCTGATGGCGGGCGAGCGCGGCATGTCCGACGAACGCTACGCCCAGCTGATGGAGAAATTCGGCTTCGACCAGCCGCTATGGGTCCAGTATCTGGATTACCTGCAAGGCATCCTGCAGGGCGATCTGGGCATGTCCTTCGTCACCAAGAAACCGGTCTGGGACGAATTCTTCGCGCTGTTCCCGGCGACGCTGGAGCTGTCGCTCTGCGCCATCGTCGTCGCTGTTGCGCTGGGCATCCCGGCGGGGGTGGTCGCGGCGGTCAAGCGGGGAAAGGTCTTTGACCAGGCGCTGATGACCACGGCGCTGGTGGGCTATTCCATGCCGATCTTCTGGTGGGCGCTGCTGCTGATCATCGTCATGTCGGGGATGCTGGGGCTGACGCCGGTCTCGGGGCGGATCTCGCTGATGTTCTATTTCGACGACGTGACCGGGTTCATGCTCATCGACAGCCTGCTGTCGGGGCAGAAGGGGGCTTTCGCCTCGGCGGTCAGTCATCTGGTGCTGCCCACCATCGTGCTCGCCACCATCCCCATGGCGGTGATCGCGCGCCAGACCCGTTCGGCGATGCTGGAGGTGCTGGGCGAGGATTACGTGCGCACCGCCCGCGCCAAGGGCCTGTCGCCCCAGCGGGTGAACGGGGTGCACGCGCTGCGCAACGCCATGATCCCGGTGGTCACGGTGATCGGGCTGTCGGTGGGCACGCTTCTGGCCGGCGCGATCCTCACGGAAACCATCTTTTCATGGCCCGGCATCGGCAAGTGGATGGTCGACAGCATTTTCCGCCGCGACTACCAGGTGGTGCAGGGCGGATTGCTGCTGATCGCCACCATCGTGATGATCGTCAACCTGACCGTGGACGTGCTGTACGGTTTCATCAATCCCAAGATCAGGAACGGCTGAGCCCATGAGCGACGCAACCGCATCCGCCCCGCAGACCTCGCCCGCCCAGCCCGGTCGATTCCAGGAATTCTGGCGCTATTTCCGCGAAAACCGCGGCGCGGTGATGGGGCTGTGGGTGCTGGTGGCCTTCCTGCTGATCGCCGTGTTCGCCGGGGCGCTGGCGCCCCATTCGCCGATCGAGCAGTTCCGCGAGGCGCTGCTGCAGCCCCCGGTCTGGCAGGAGGGCGGCGCATGGGCGTTTCCGCTGGGCACCGACGCGGTGGGGCGGGACATGCTGTCGCGCCTGCTGCACGGCGCGCGCTATTCCTTCTTCATCGGGCTGGTGGTGGTGGTCGTGGCGGCCACCGGCGGCATTGTCGTCGGGCTGATCGCCGGGTTCGCGCGCGGCTGGGTCGACACCGTGATCATGCGGGTGATGGACGTGATCCTCGCCTTCCCCAGCCTGCTGCTGGCGCTGGTGCTGGTGGCGATCCTCGGGCCGTCGCTGCTGAACGCGATGATCGCCATCGCCATCGTGCTGCAACCCCATTACGTGCGCCTGACGCGGGCCTCGGTGATGTCCGAACGCACCAAGGATTACGTCACCGCCGCCAAGGTGGCGGGCGCGGGCAAGATGCGGCTGATGTTCGTCACCGTGCTGCCCAACTGCCTTGCGCCGATCATCGTGCAGGCGGCGCTGTCGTTTTCGACCGCGATCCTCGACGCCGCGGCGCTGGGGTTCCTGGGCATGGGCGCGCAGCCCCCCACCCCGGAATGGGGCACCATGCTGGCGGATGCGCGCGAATTCATCCTGCGCGCCTGGTGGGTGGTGACGCTGCCGGGGCTGGCGATCCTGATCACCGTGCTGGCCATCAACCTGATGGGCGACGGGCTGCGCGACGCGCTCGACCCCAAGCTGAGGAGGAGCTGAGCCATGGCGCTTCTCGACATCCGCAACCTCACCGTCGAATTCGAGACCGCCAGCGGCATGTTCCGGGCGGTGGATTCGGTGGACATATCCGTGGACGACCGCGAGATCCTCGCCATCGTCGGCGAAAGCGGATCCGGCAAGTCGGTCTTGATGCTGGCCGCCATGGGCCTGCTGCCCTGGACCGCGAAGGTCACTGCCGACAGGCTGGAATTCGACGGCGCAGACCTGATCGGCATGCCCCCCGAACGGCGCCGCCGCATCGTCGGCAAGGACATGGCGATGATCTTTCAGGAACCCATGTCGAGCCTCAACCCCTGCTTCACCGTCGGCTTCCAGATCAAGGAAAGCCTGCGCGAACACACCGACATGGACCGCCGCGCCCGCCACGCCCGGGCCATCGAACTGCTGGAACTGGTCGGCCTGCCGGCCCCGGAAAAGCGGCTCTCGGCGTTCCCTCATCAGTTGTCGGGGGGCATGAGCCAGCGGGTGATGATCGCCATGGCCATCGCCTGCAGGCCCAAGCTGCTGATCGCCGACGAACCGACCACGGCGCTGGACGTGACCATCCAGGCGCAGATCCTCGACCTGCTGGCGGATCTGCAGGACGACACCGGCATGGCGCTGGTGCTGATCACCCATGACATGGGCGTGGTGGCCGAAACCGCGCAGCGGGTCAGCGTGCAATACGCCGGGCAGAAGGTCGAGGAGCAGCCGGTGGAAAAGCTGTTCGCCGACCCTCATCACCCCTACGCCTCGGCGCTGCTGGCCGCATTGCCGGAACGCGCCGCGGGGCGGCTGCTGCCCACCATCCCCGGCGTGGTGCCGGGGCAGTTCGACCGGCCCGCGGGGTGCCTGTTCTCGCCGCGCTGCGCCTATGCGGACGCGCGCTGCCGCACCGAGCCGCCCGCGCCCGCCGCATCGGCGCAGGGGGTCGATCTGGGCGGCGCCCGCTGCCACCGCCCGCTGCTGCGCGGCGCGCCGCTGGACCTGCAGGAGGCCGAAGCATGAACGCGCCGCTGATCGTCGCCGAGGGTCTGAAACGCCATTACCAGGTCGCCGGCGGCCTGTTCGCGCCCGCCGCCACGGTCCGGGCCGTGGACGGGGCCAGCTTTTCGCTGGCCGCCGGGCGCACCCTCGCCGTGGTCGGCGAATCGGGCTGCGGGAAATCCTCGCTGGCCCGGGTCGTCACCATGATCGAACCGCCCACCGCCGGGCGGCTGACCATCGACGGGCGGCTGCTGACCGGCGACGCGGCCGATCTCGCCGCCCTGCGCGCCAGCGTGCAGATCGTGTTCCAGGATCCCTACGGCTCGCTCAACCCGCGCCAGAAGATCGGCCGCATCATCGAAGAACCCCTGCTGATCAACCGCAAGGATCTGGCGCCGGCCGAACGCACCGCCCGGGCCCGCGAGATGATCGAGATGGTCGGCCTGCGCCCTGAACATTACGACCGCTACCCGCACATGTTCTCGGGCGGCCAGCGCCAGCGCATCGCCGTGGCCCGGGCGCTGGTGCTGGAACCGAAAATCCTGGTGCTGGACGAACCGGTCTCGGCGCTGGACCTGTCGATCCAGTCGCAGATTCTCAACCTGCTGGTGGAATTGCAGGACCGGCTCGGGCTCGCCTACCTGTTCATCAGCCACGATCTGTCGGTGGTCCGGCACATGGCCGACGAGGTGATGGTGATGTATCTGGGCCGTCCGGTGGAGCACGCCGGCAAGGAAGATCTGTTCGCCAATCCCCGCCACCCCTACACCAAGGCGCTGCTGTCGGCGACGCCGGTGGCCGACCCGACCCGCAAGCGCCTGCGCATCAAGCTCGAGGGCGACGTGCCCTCGCCCATGAACGTGCCGTCGGGCTGCCCGTTCCATCCGCGCTGCTGGAAGGCGCAGGACAGGTGCCGCGCCGAAATTCCTTCGATGGCCGGCGTGACAGGCCACCGGCAGGCCTGCTTTTTTCCGCTCGCCCCCGGCGAAACCCACGAAACCTGATTTTTCCCGTGAACTGGGGGCAAGCGGGGGCATCCGACTGGCGCCTGAGATTGCAGGTCAGCGGCTTGCCGCGAAAATCCAGTCGCGCAGGCGGCGCCCCGGGCGCGCGCCCATGGCCTCGGCCAGCGGATTGGCGCGCGAGATCACCCCGGTTTCGAACCCCGATCGCGCGTCGCCGATGCGCGCCGTGGCGCAGTCGAGCGTCACCGCGGCGACGCCCCGCGCCTGCAAGGCCGGCAGCCGGGCGCAGCCCACCTCGTCCGGGCCGACGCCCGCGTCGTTGAACGCCGCCAGCCGGGCCTTTGCCTTCAGCGCCCGCGCCGGATCGCCGCCGATCAGCCCGCCATGGGATCCGGTGACGATGATCGCCCCGGAATCCCCGGCGCGCACCAGCGAGGCCGAATCGACCAGCAGGATTTCGCCGCCGCCGGGGGGCGTCAGCGCCTGACGCGCCTCGGGCATGGGGTCGAGCTGTCCGCGCGGCGCCGGGGCGCCCGCCAGCAGCGCCATGGCCTCGGCCGCCGCCATGCCCGGCGCGACCCCGAGCGCCGCCGCCGGGGCGTTCGCGGCGCTGACGATCCCATGGGCCAGCGCGTCGCCCGCCGATCCGATGCGGCAGCTTTCATGCCCCGCCGCGGCCGCCGCCATGGCGACCGATTCCAGCGCCATGACCCCGGCGATCCCGGCATTGTCCAGCCCGCGCCCGGCGTCGTTGAACAGGACCGCGCGCAGCCCGGCGCGCGAGGCCAGCGCGGCGGGAAACAGCCCGCCATGGGATCCCGTCAGCGCCGCGCGCCCCTGCGCGGCGGCGTCCGCATCGGTGATGCTGTCCAGAAGAAGCGGGGCGGCGGCGTTCATCCGCGCAGGCTATATGCGCTTGACGCCCCGTTCAACCGGTCCCAATCTGCCGGCGAAACATAAGGGGGGCGAACAATGGCCGCCCCTCGCGAGGGAGACCACATCGATGCACCGCGCCACAGGGCCCGGACCGGCGGCGGCATGAGCGCGCCCGCCGGATCCGCGGATCATGCCCGCACCCCGACCCGCCCCGACCAGACCCGTCCCGACCCGTCCAATGTCGATCGGGCCGAGGCGCTGGACCTGCTCGCCCTGATGGAGCGCATACGCGCCTTCGAGGAGCAGGCCTGCCTTGCCGCCGAGCGCGACCGCCTGGTGCTGGGCGCGATCCACCCGTCGATCGGGCAGGAGGGCGTCGCCGTCGGCGTGGTCGGGGCGCTGCGCGCCGATGACGTGCTGCTGTCCACCCATCGCGGCCACGGGCACACCCTGGCCAAGGGCGCCGACCCGCTGGCGATGATGCGCGAATTGCTGGGGCGCGAGGGCGGCTGCTGCGGCGGCAAGGGCGGCTCCATGCACATCGCCGATTTCAGCGTCGGCATGCTGGGCGCCAACGGCGTGGTCGCGGCCAACATCGTCATCGCCGCGGGGGCGGCGCATGGCGTGAAGCTGCTGGGCGGGGATCGCGTGGTCTGCGCCATATTCGGCGACGGCGCGATCAACCGGGGCACGTTCCTGGAGGGCCTGAACTGGGCGCGGGTGTTCGACCTGCCGATCCTGTTCGTCTGCGAGGACAACCGCTATTCCGCCACCACCAGCACCGCGACCATGACCGGCGGGCCGGGACCGGCGGCGCGGGCCGAAAGCCTCGGGCTGGCGGCGCGCGCGGTGGATGGCAACGACCCGCTGGCGACGCTCGAGGCCAGCCGCGCCGCCATCGCCCGCATCCGCGCCGGCGGCGGCCCGGAATTTCTGCACGCGATCACCTATCGGCGCACCGGGCACACCAGTTTTGATCCGGCGTCCTACCGGCCCGAAGGCGAATCCGAGGCCATGGCCGAGACAAGCGACCCCGTGGCCAATCTGCGCGAGACCCTGACCCTGGCGGGCGCCGACCCGAAAGACCTCGACGCGCTGCATGACGCCGCGCAGGCCGAGATGACCGAGGCCCTGCGCCTGGCCGCCGCCACGCCGTTTCCCGACCCGGCGACGGCGTTCGAGGACGTGCAGGATGTGGGCTCGCCGGCAAGGGAGGCGTTCTGATGGCGCGCATGACTTACCTCGAGGCCGGGCGCGAGGCCGTGGCCCGCGCCATGCGCGCCGACGCCCGCGTGTGGTGCGTGGGCGAGGATCTGGGGCGCGGCGGCGTGTTCGGCCAGTACAAGGGCCTGCGCGAGGAATTCGGCGAGGCCCGCATATCCGACGCGCCCATATCCGAGGCCTGCATCATGGGCGCCGCCTTCGGCGCGGCGATGATGGGCACGCGGCCCGTGGTCGAGATGCGGTTTTCCGATTTCGCGCTCTGCGCGGTGGACGAACTGGTCAACCAGGCGGCCAAGGCGCGTTTCATGTTCGGCGGCCAGTCGCGCGCGCCCATGGTGGTGCGCGAACCGATCGGCATGTGGCGCTCCTCGGCCGCGCAGCACAGCCAGTCGCTGGAAAGCTGGTATGCGCATGTCCCGGGGCTGGTGGTGGTCTGCCCGGCGACCCCGCAGGACAATTTCTCGCTGCTGAGCGCGGCCATCGAATGCGACGACCCCGTCGTCTACATGGAGCACAAGAACATCTGGGCGCTGGAGGGCGAGGTCGATCCGGACCTGACCGTCACGCTGGGGCAGGCGCGAAAGGCGCGATCCGGGTCCGACGTGACGCTGGTCAGCTGGTCGGCCTGCGCGCATGAGGCGATGGCGGCCGCCGAGACCCTCGCGGGCGAAGGCGTCGAGGCGGAGGTGATCGACCTGCGCAGCCTCTGGCCCTGGGACAAGACCATGGTGCTCGACAGCGTGCGGCGCACCGGGCGGCTGGTGGTCGCCCATGAAGCCGTCGCCGTGGGCGGCTTTGGCGCCGAAGTGGTCGCCACCGTCGCCGAACAGGCGGGGAATGCGCTGAAAGCGCCGATAAGACGCCTCGGCGCGCCGCGATCGCTGATCGCCTATGCGCCCAATCTCGAGGACCGCATGCGGGTCACCGCCGCGATGATCGCCGCGGCGGCGCGCGAAACCATGAAAAGGGACGCGGCATGACCGACGCCACCAGAACCGTCGCCGGCTCCGAAGCCGAAATCACCGAAGCCGAAATCACCGGCGGCGAAGCGCTGGCCCGCATGATCCTCGCCCATGACGGCGGGCCGATCTTCGGCATGGGCGGGTTTCAGCTTCTGCCGTTCTACGACGCGGCGCGGCGGTTGGGCCTCAACCACACTCTCATCAATGACGAACGCTGCGGCGTGTTCGCCGCCGACGCCTACGCCAAGGTCTCGGGGCGGGTCGGGCTGGTGGACGCGACGCTGGGGCCGGGGGCCACCAACCTCGTCACCGGGTTGGTCGAGGCCCTGAACGCCGGCACGCCGCTGGTCGCCATCGTCGGCGACGCCCATCGCGACCATGCCGGGCGCAACATGACCCAGGAAACCGACCAGCTCGCCATCCTGCGCCCCGCCGCCAAGGCGGTGCTGCGGATCGAATCCGTGCATCGCATCCCCGAACTGATGCGCCGGGCCTTTGCGCTCGCCACCTCCGGGCGCCCCGGACCGGTGATCGTCGACGTGCCCGAGGACGTGGCCCATGGCGCGCATGCCTTCGCCGCCGACGCCTTCTTCGCCGACAAGGCCCATTGCGCCGCGCCCGCCCTGCGCTGCCGCCCCGAGTCCGCGGCGCTGGCCCGCGCGGCGCAGATGCTTGAAACCGCCGAACGCCCGCTGATGCTGTGCGGCGGCGGGGTGCATGTCTCGCAAGCAACCGGCGCGGTGGAGGCGCTGGCCCGGGGGCTGGCGATCCCGGTGGCGCATACGCTTTCGGGCAAGGGCGCCATCGCCTGCACCGACCCGCTGAACGCCGGGCTGTTCGGGCGCTACGACCGCATCGCCAACGCGCTGATCGAGCAAAGCGACTGCTTGCTGGTCGTGGGCTGCAAGCTGGGCGAGATCGCCACCAAGCGCTACGCGGTGCCGGCGCCGGGGCGCAGGCTGATCCATCTCGACAACGTGGCCGAGGAAATGGGCCGCACCTATGACCCGACGATAAAGCTGTGGGGCGACGCGCGGGCCGGGTTGCAGGACCTGCTGGACGCGGCCGGAGACCCCGCCGGACAGCGCGCGCGCCGCGCCGCGCATGTCGCCGACATCCCGGCGCGCATGGCGGCATGGCGCGAGAGCGTGGCCGAAAAACTGGACGCGCCGGAAACCCCGGTGCACATGGCCCGCCTGATCACCGAATTGAACGTCCACATGCCCGCGGACGGGCTGCTGGTCGCCGATGGCGGGTTTGCGGCGCATTGGAGCGGGCTGCTCTATGACACCAAGCGCGCCGGGCGCGGGTTCGTGCCGGATCGGGGCTTTGCGTCGATCGGCTACGGGCTGCCCGGGGCCATGGGCGCGCAGCTGGCCCGCCCCGACGCGGCGGTGGTCGGGCTGACCGGCGACGGCGGCTTCAACATGGCGCTCGGGGATCTGGAAACCGCGCGGCGCATGGGGCTCGGGATCACGGTGATCGTGGTCAACAACGCCGCCAGCGGCTACGTGAAGGCGCTTCAGCACCTGATGTACGGGCAGGGCGCCTACCAGTCGAGCGACCTTTCGGAGATGAACTACGCGGCCATCGCCGAGGCCATGGGCTGTCACGGCCAGCGGGTCGAACGGCCCGAGGATCTGGGCGGCGCGCTTCAGGCGGCCTTCGCCATCCGCGACCGGCCCAGCGTCATCGACGTGATGGTGACCCGCGACCCGTCGCGGATGCTGCCCGCCGTGGACAACCGCGCGGCCAGGGTGGCCAAGGGCGACCGGATCGCCTAGCGGCGCGCCGCCGCAAGGGCGCCCCGCAACGCCAGGGCGCCCCGACGGCGGGGGCGCTTTGCGCAATGGCTTGGACGGGCGGGCGCCGCATGCGGGGCCGCTGGCCGCGGCGTGCGATCACATCGTCATCCGGGGCCGCCGTCCCGGCGTCGAGCAGCCGGGCATTCGCCGCATTTGCGGCCAGCGAGGGATTCTTCATGCGTCCATGGCAAGCCTACGGCCTGTGCCTGATCGGGGTCACCGGTCATGCGTCGAGCGAATTCGTCGCCAAGCTGGCGGACACGCCGGGGCCGGAATTCAGCGTCTGGCGTTTCCTGATCGGCGGCGCGGCGCTGCTGGTTCTCACGCAGGTCTGGCCGGGTCAGCGCGACCTTCTGGGGCCGCTCAGGCGCGACGGGCTGCGGATCGCGCTGGTGGCGTGTCTCGGCATGGCGCTGGGGCAGCTGCTGTTCCACTGGGCGCTGGATTTCGCCGACGTGGTGCAGGTGGCGACCATGGTCACCGGCATTCCGATCTTCGTGGTGGTGGCGGACCGGCTGATCAACGGCACGCCGATCAGCAAGCCCAAGGTCGTCAGCGGCGTCGGCGCGTTTCTCGGCGTGGCGCTGCTGCTGGCCAACAGCGCGCGCGGCGGCGGGGGCGCCGGGTTCGGCTTTGGCGGCGACCAGATGTTCGGCACGCTGCTGGCGCTGGGCAGCGCGGTCACCGGCGCGCTCTATCTGGTCCTGGCCCGCCCGCTGGTGGTGGCCCACGGGCCGGTGCGCATGACCGCCTACACCTTCGTGTTCGGCTTCGTCTTCCTGTTCGTGGTGGTGGGCGGCGTCTGGGGCGTCTGGGTCAACCCGCTGTCGCTGTTCGACAAGTCGCCCAACCAGATCGCCGGCATTCTCACCATCGGGGTCTGGAACACCGCAATCGCCTTCGCGGTCTGGCTGGCGGGGCTGGCCGGGGCGCCCGATTCCCAGCGCGCCAACTACCTGTTCTTTCTCAAGCCGGTGATCGCCGCCTTCCTCGCGGTGGCGATTCTGTCGGAGCCGATTTCGCCGCTGCAGGGGCTGGCGATCTTCGCGATCTGCTTCTGCGTGGCGCTGGAATACGTCTGGTCCACGCGTCTGGCGCGAATTGCGGCGGGCGACATCGCCGGATGAAGCGGATTTTGCGCCGTATTGCCGGGGCAGGCGCCCAAGCGAAAGGAAATTTCACAGAGAAAGGTTGACGTGCGTTGAAATGCTCACGCTACTGTAGCTATCGTTGTCGAAAAATCGGCGACATGAACGGGGACGCACATGATCCCCACCGCAACACTGGGAGGATCTCGATGACAATCAGTTTCCTGAGAAAGGCCGGCTTGACCGTCGCGACCTGCGCCATGGCGCTCAGCTTCACGGCGATGGACGCCGACGCGGGCAAGAAGGTGCGCTGGAAAATGCATTCGGCCTTCGGCAAGAACCTGGCGGTGATCGGGCCGGTGGGCTACCGCATCGCCGACATGGTGCGCGAAATGTCCGGCGGCGATTTCGACATCAAGGTGTTCGAGCCGGGCGCGCTGTCGGGCGGCTACGCCTATTACGATCCGGTTTCTCAGGGCGCCTACGAGGCAGCCTACGGCACGCCGGGCGCCAACCAGGGCAAGAATTCCGCCTACGCCTTCCTGTCGACCTGGCCGTTCGGCCCCAACGCGCTTGAATTCAACGCCTGGATGCTGAACGGCGGCGGCGTGCAGCTGGCCGAGGAGCTCTACGCCAAGGACAACATCAAGTATCTCTATTGCGGCATGATCCCGCCCGAGACCTCGGGCTGGTTCCGCGAGCCGATCGAGAGCCTCGAACAGCTCAAGGGCCTGAAGATGCGCTTCTTCGGCATGGGCGCGAAGGTGATGCAGAAATTCGGCGTGTCCACGCAGCAGCTCGCCGGCGGCGACATCTACCCGGCGCTGGAGCTCGGCACCATCGACGCCACCGAGTTCTCGATGCCGGCGATCGACCGCTCGCTGGGCTTCTACCAGATCGCCAAATACAACTATTTCCCCGGTTGGCATCAGCAGTCCACGACCAACGAGGTGCTGGTCAACATGGACAAGTGGAACGGGCTGCCGCCGGAATACCGCGCCATGCTCAAAACCGCGTGCATGGCCAATTTCATGGTCGAGCTGGGCGACGGCGAGGCCCTGCAGGCCCCGGCGATGCTGGCCAACCAGGCCGATGGCGTGACCATCATGGACTGGCCGGATGACGTGATCCAGCAGCTCAGCGACGCGTGGGACGAGGTCGTGGCCGAAGAGGTCGCCGCCAATCCCGACGTCGCCAAGATCTGGGCCAGCTATCAGAAATTCCACGAGGATTACCAGGTGTGGGGCAAACGCGCCTACCTCAAGTGACCTGACGCCGCGGGGCCCCCGACCGGGCCCCGCAATTGCGACAGGGGCGGGCGGCGACGCATGGCGCGTCGCCGTTCGGCCCGTCGCCGATCGACCCGTCGCCGGTCGACCCGTCGCCGGTCGACCCGTCAGCGGCGGGCCCGCGCCCGTCACCGCCCATGCGCGCATCGCGACGGGGCGGCCGCGCCAACAAGGACAACAGGTGAGATGGACAGACTATTGAGCGTTGCGGGCTTGCTTGACCGCATCGTGCGAAATTTGGGCAAGGCGTCGGGATGGCTGATCCTGCCTCTCATCGCGGTGATCATGTTCGACGTGGTGATGCGCAAGATCGATTTCACGCGGCTCTACTTTTCCGGGATCACCGCTGAATACGGTTATTCCGTGTCGACGATCCTGCAGGATCTGGAATGGCATTTCCACGCGGTGCTGCTGATGCTGAGCTTCGGCTTCGGCTATCTGGCCAATTCCCACGTGCGCGTGGACATCTTCCGGGAATTGCTGCCGCGGCGCAATCAGGGCTGGGTCGAGTTTGCCGGCCTGATCATTCTGGCGCTGCCGTTCCTGTCGATCATGATCGTCTACGCGATCGACATGACGGTTCTGTCTTTCAATCAGGGCGAGGGATCGGATTCGCTGACCGGCATCGACTATCGCTGGGTGATAAAATCCGTGGTGCCCCTCGGCTTCGTGGTGGTGATGGCGGCGGTGTTCGCCACGCTGATCCGGCTGGCCGGGTTCCTGTTCGGCACCGACGCGCAGCAGCGCGTGGCGCTGGACGGGCTGGAGATCTTCGCCGACCACCACGCCGAACTGGACAAGGCCAAGGCCGAGGCCGAACGCCTGCTGCGCGAACATGAGGACGGACTCGTCCGCGCCGCCGCGGCCCGGGAGGGCAACGACGACGGCAACGATGACGACGACAACGACGACAACGACAACGACAACGACAACGACAACGACAATGACGGTGCCTCCGGGCCGACTGCCGGCCAGGAAGGGCGCTGAATCATGTGGGAAGCGATTTACGATCACCTCTACGTCTATATCGGCGCCTACATGTTCATCGCGCTGGCGCTCACGCTGTTCACCGGCATGCCGGTGGCCATGGCGCTGGGCGGGGTCTCGGTGTTGTTCGGGCTGCTGTCGGTCTATCTGGAATTCATCGACATGGCGGTGTTCTACCAGGTGATCCAGCGGGTCTGGGGCGGCGACGGCGGCTCCGGCGCGGTGCAAAACCCGATCCTTGTGGCGATTCCATGTTTCGTGTTCATGGGCACCATGCTGGAGAAATCCCGCGTCGCCGAGGACCTGCTGCACATCCTGCAGATCATGCTGCGCCGGGTGCCCGGCGGGCTGGCGCTGTCGGTGACGGTGATGGGCACCATCATGGCCGCCACCACCGGCATCATCGGCGCCTCGGTGGTGATGATGACCCTGCTGGCGCTGCCGGCGATGCTGCTGCGCGGCTATCACCCGGCGCTGGCCTCGGGCACCATCGCGGCGAGCGCCACGCTGGGCATCCTGATCCCGCCCTCGATCATGCTGGTGCTGATGGCCAACCTGCTGGCGGTGTCGGTGGGCAACCTGTTCATCGGCGCGATTCTGCCGGGGCTGGTGCTGTCGGCGCTGTATTTCACCTACATCGTCGCGCTCTGCACCATCAAGCCGCATCTGGCGCCGCCGCTGGCCGAGGACGCGATCCAGCTCAACCCCACGCGGCGCAAGAACGTCTATCTGTTCCTCGGCGTCACCGCCGCCATCATCGTCGCCGCCCTGCTGGGCGGGCAGTCGCCGCTGGCCGATGACATCAACTGGTGGTTCCTCAGCTTCATCGGCATCTTCGTGGCCGCCATGGTGATCGGCCGGGCCGAGGGCAACACCCTGCTGGGGGGCATCCTCAAGGGTTTCGTGCCGCCGATCTTCCTGATCATCATGGTGCTGGGCTCGATCTTCGCGGGCTGGGCGACGCCGACCGAGGCCGCCGGCGTGGGCGCCTTCGGATCCATGGTGCTGGCGATCTTCAACCGGACCCTGAATTTTCAGGTCCTGCAGAGCGTCGTGCATCGCACGGCGCTGACCACGGCGATGATCTTCTTCATCTTCGTGGGCGCCACCGCGTTCTCGACGATCTTTCGCAACGTCTATGGCGAGGATCTGATCATCGAGTTCATCGAATGGCTGGATTTCGGCCCCTGGGGGCTGCTGTTCCTGCTGATGGGCGTGATCTTCCTGATGGGGTTCTTCTTCGATTTCCTCGAAATCACCCTGATCATCCTGCCGGTCTTCGCCCCGGTGATCCGCCATCTGGCCCCGGCCTTCGGGGCGCATCTGGGCATCGACGCGCCCACCAACGCGGTGCAGACGCAGGCGCTGGAGGCGCAGGTGATCTACTGGTTCGCCATACTCGTGGCGGTGAATCTGCAAACCTCGTTCCTGACGCCGCCCTTCGGCTTCGCGCTGTTCTACATGAAGGGCGTGGCGCCGTCGTCGGTGAAGATGACCCATATCTATTCGGGCATCATCCCCTTCGTGATCCTGCAGCTTCTGGGGCTGGGCGCGGTGCTGATCTGGCCGCAACTGGCGCTGTGGCTGCCGGATGTCGTGTTCGGACGGTAGCGGCGCGGCCTCGGGCGCGCCGGCCGATCCCGGGGCCCCCGCTGCAAATCGCGGCGGGGGCCCTTTTGATTAGATACAGTAATATGACCTTAGAATGAAATAGACATTCACATTCATGATGTGGAACACAAGCCGCGTTTTCGAAAAATCGCGTCTGTTTCCAGTCAAACCCTTTTCCCCGTTTGCAGAATCACAATCTTTTGATATAAACCTCCCTTGATTACTGGTCGGGGCCGTTGCGACGCGGATGACAAACCCTGTGGCTGCGCTCCTCCGGAGCGGCATTGGGCGCCAAGACATAGGATCGGGTTCCACGGGGTCGCCGCGCCGATCCCATCCAAGGCCTTCTTGGATCGCATGCGCAGCCGCTCATCGCCCCGCCGCCCCGCCGCCCCGCCGCCCCGCCGTCTCGGGGCGCGCAGGGCTCATCGTCATGGGCGCCCGTGTGCGGGTGTCGCTCGAATTCGCCGGATCGGCCAGATCCGCGCGCCCAAAGCAGGGAGACAGCCATGTACGACACCCCAGGCGTTTACATCCAGGAAATCCCCTCGGGATCGCGCCCCATCTCCGGGGTCGCCACCTCCAACACCGCCTTCATCGGCATGTTCGAACGCGGCCCGGTGAACGAGGCGGTGCGCATCACCTCGCCGGGCGATTTCGAGCGCCGCTTCGGCGGCGTGGCGGCGGGGTATCCGGCATCGTATGCGCTGCGCAATTATTTCCTCAACGGCGGCGCGGTGGCCTTCGTGGTGCGCGGCTTCAACGGCGACCCGGACGCCGACGCGGCGAGCGTCGACATCGCCGAGCAGGGCGCGGCCGCGCCCTCGCTGAGCGTCACCGCCGCCTCGCCCGGGACCTGGGGCGACGCGCTGGCCGTGGGGGTGGCCCATGCCGGCGCCGGCGCGACCGCCTTCACGCTGATCGTGCGCGAATACGACGGCGATTCCGTGGTGCGCGAGGAAGCGTTCATCGACCTTTCCACCGACGAGGCCAGCCCGCGCTACGGCGCGACCGTGGTGAACCGGGATTCGACCCTGATCCGGCTGGCCCAGACCGACGGCGCGCTGCCCGAACGCCTCAGCCCCGGCGGCGTCGACGCCGCCGATCTCGACGCGCTGCTCGAACTCGACGCGGCCGGGCTCACCGCGCTTGGGGGCGGCGACGACGGGGTGCTGCCGGGCGACGCCGGCTGGCCCGGCGCGGCGCTGAATTCGCTGATGGGCGATCAGGCGACCACCGGCATGTATGCGCTGAACGCCATCGTGCCCGAGGTGTTCAACATCATGTGCCTGCCCGACGCGGCGGAGATGGACGTCACCGATGACGGCGAACGCAACGCCATGCGCGCCATTTACGAGGAGGCCTACGCCTTCTGCCGCGCCAATTTCGCCTTCCTGCTGGTGGACACCCCGCCGCAGGCCACCCGCGCCAATCTGGCGGCGCGCTGGACCGGTCAGCTCGGCGCCGCCGCCGGGCCCAATTCGGCGCTGTATTATCCGCGCATGCGCGGCGCCGACCCCCTGAACCCCACCGCCAGCGTGGACCTGGGCGCCAGCGGCGCCGTCGCCGGCATCTACGCGCGCACCGATGCGCAGCGCGGGGTCTGGAAGGCCGCCGCCGGCACCGAGGCGCGGATCGCCGGCGGCGGCCCGGCCGACATCATGACCGATCGACAGCAGGGGCCGCTCAACACCCAGGGCGTGAACTGCCTGCGCCGGTTCCCGGTCTATGGCGACGTGGTCTGGGGGGCGCGCACCCTCAACGGCGCCGACGCGCAGGCCAGCGAATGGAAATACGTGCCGGTGCGCCGCCTGGCGCTGTATATCGAAGGCTCGCTGCGGCGCGGGCTGCAATGGGCGGTTTTCGAACCCAATGACGAACCGCTGTGGTCGTCGATTCGGCTCAGCGTCGGCGCCTTCATGACCCAATTGCACCGCAAGGGCGCGTTTCAGGGGGCCTCGGCGCGCGACGCCTTTCTGGTGAAATGCGATTCCGAGACCACGACCCAGGCTGACATCAATCTGGGCATCGTCAACATCCTGGTGGGCTTCGCTCCGGTGCGCCCGGCGGAATTCGTCATCGTGCAAATCAAGCAACAGACCCTGATTTCCTGATAAGGGGGGGAGGAACCCATGGCTCAGTTCACCGTCAACGCGACCCGCTTCGACCCCTACAAGAATTTCAAGTTCCGCCTGAAATGGGATGGCCGCTACGTCGCGGGCATATCGAAGGTCAGCCCGCTGAAACGCACCACGGAAATCGTCGAACACCGCGAGGGCGGCGATCCCTCGACCCCGCGCAAATCCCCCGGCGTCACCAAGTTCGAGGGCATCACCCTTGAACGCGGCGTCACCCATGACATCGAGTTCGAGCAATGGGCCAACAAGGTGTGGAACTACGGCTCGGGGCTCGGCGCCGAGGTCAGCCTGCAGGATTTCCGCAAGGACGTGGTGCTGGATTTCTTCAACGAGGCCGGGCAGCTGGCGCTGTCCTACCGGATTTTCCGCGCCTGGGTCAGCGAATACCAGGCGCTGCCGGAACTCGACGCCAACGCCAACGCCGTGGCCATCGAGATGCTGAAGATCGAACATGAGGGCTTCGAGCGGGACTATGACGCGACCGAACCCGCCGAGCCCTCCTTCGTCGAGCCGGCGGCCTGAGGCCATGTCCCAGCATGGCGCCCCCGCCAGCGGGGCCTCGGTCGGCGCCGGCAACGGGGCCGGTCTGAGCGCATCCCGCGCGCTGGATCTGCTGGAGCGCGGCGCGAACGCCGATCGCGCCGGCCGCGCGCTGCTGTTTTACGAAGCCGCCCAAGGGCGCGCGCCGGGGGCCGAACCGGGGGGGGCCGAACCGGGGGGGGCCGAACCGGGGGGGGCCGAACCGGGCCGCGCCGCGCCGTTGGGCGATCTGGACCGCGCCGCCTGGAGGTTGCGTCGCGCCAGCATCGGCGGCGCGGCGGAGGCCGTCGCGATCTGCCCCGGCTGCGGCGCCGATCTGGACGTGGCGCTGCCCGCGGGGTTTTCGCTGCCCGCGCGGATCGCGGATCACGCGGAGATCGCCCATGACGGCGCCGCATGGCGGCTGCGCCTGCCGACGCTGGGCGATTTCAGCGACGGGGCGCTGCAGGTCGAAAGGCTGGCCGAGGGCGCGCCCTGGCATGACGCGGGTTTCCGCGCCAAGGCCGAGGCGGCGCTGGACAAAGCCGATCCGGGCATGGATCTGCGCCTGTCGCTGGCCTGCGCCGCATGCGGCGCCGCCATCGAGGAGCCCTTCGACGCGGTGGCCTATTTCTGGAACGAATTGCAGATGCTGGAAACCCGGCTGATCCGCGAGGTCGCCGATCTCGCCCGCGCCTATGGCTGGTCGGAGGCCGAGATCCTCGCCATGTCGCCGCGTCGCCGGGCGCTGTATCTGGCGGAGGCGGAGCGATGACCGGGCTGTTCGCCGCGCTGAGCGCGCGCGCCGCCCCGACCGGCGCCCCCGGCCTGCGCCCGCGCCTGCAAACCCGGTTCGAGGCCGGCGCCATGGCCGGCGCGCCGCGGGACGGGCTGGAAGACGACGCCGCCGCCGCG
>NZ_JBWOMN010000125.1:0-13348 GCF_056449545.1 Oceanicella sp.
CCGCGCAGGCGGGGCGCAAAAGCCCGGGTCAACGACCGCGGCGGCGGCCCGCGCCGCCCATGCGGCGACCGTCAGTCGGGCAGGGCGGCGGCGGGCGCGCGGTCCGGGTCCAGCGCCGCCGCGCGCCAGTGATCCGCCGCCGGCGTCACGCGCATGGGCAGGGCGTTGGGCATGACGCGCAGCGTCGGTTCGATGCGGGTGAAGCTCAGCGCCGCCAGCCACAGCCCGCCATGGGCGACGATCAGCGTGTCCGGGCCCAGCGCCGCGGCCCGCGCCATGGCGGCCCAGACCCGGTCGGCGAACTGCGCGAAGGTCTCGCCCCCCGGCGGATCGTAGTCGCCGGTCCAGAAATCCGGGGCCCAGTCGCCGATCGGCTGGCCCTGATGCACGCCGAGATTGACCTCCATCAGCCCGTCGTCAAAGGCGATGTCGAGTCCGTTTTCCGCCGCCACGGCCTCCGCCGTATGGCGCGCCCGCGACAGCGGCGAGGCGACGATCCGCGCCACCGGCTGATCGCGCAGGATCAGCGCCGCGCGCCGCGCCTGAGCGCGCCCGGTCGCGTCAAGCTGGCTGTCCATCTGCCCCTGACAGCGCCGCGCGGCGTTGAAATCGGTCTGACCGTGACGCAGGAAGAAGAACGGGTTCTTGAATGGCATGCGGCGCTTGTCCTTGTTGCGGGAATTGCGGGCGAAGGCCGCGGCGGCGTCAGACCTCCAGCCATTCGCGGCGCACGTCGTCGCGGGCGCGCAGATCCTCGGGCGCGCCTTCGAACACCACCTTGCCATGGCCCATCACATAGACCCGCCGCGCGATGTCGAGCGCGATGGCGAGCTTCTGCTCCACCAGCAGGATCGACACCCCGCGCCGGGCGATCTCGCTCAGCAATTCGGCGACGCGGGTGGTCATCTGCGGCGACAGGCCCTCGGTCGGCTCGTCGATCATGATCAGTTCGGGGTCGCCCATCAGCGTGCGGCACATGGTCAGCATCTGCTGTTCGCCCCCCGACAGCACCGAGGCCTCCACATCGGCGCGTTCGCGCAGGTTGGAGAACAGCTCGAACATGTCCTCGATCGACCAGCGGCTCTTGTCCAGGTCCTGCCCCGGCTTCACCCCCAGCAGCAGGTTCTGGCGGGTGGTCAGGCCGGGAAATATGTCGCGGTTTTCCGGCACGTAGCCGACGCCGAGCCGGGCGATCTCGTAGGATTTCATCCCGGCGATCTCGCGGTCGCGAAATCGGATCGACCCGTTCAGCGTCACCTCGCCCATCACCGCCTTGCAGGTGGTGGAGCGGCCGACGCCGTTGCGCCCCAGCAGGGCGACGATCTCGCCGGCGCCGACGCCGAGATCGACCCCCTGGAGGATGTGGCTCTTGCCGTAATAGGCGTGCAGATCGGTGATGGTGAGCATCAGTGGTCGGCCTCCAGCGCCGCGCCCAGATAGGCTTCCTGCACCCGCGGATCGCCGCGCACGGCATCCGGATCGCCGGTGGCGATGATCTCGCCGTAGACCAGCACGGATATGCGGTCGGCGAGCCCGAACACCACGCCCATGTCGTGTTCCACCATCACCAGCGTCTTGCCGACGGTGACCTGGCGGATCAGGTCGACGATGTAGTCGGTTTCCGAATGGCTCATGCCCGCGGTGGGTTCGTCGAGCATGATCACGTCGGCGCCGCCGCCGATGGTGATGCCGATTTCCAGCGCCCGCTGTTCGGCGTAGGACAGCACCCCGGCGGGCAGGTCGCGCCGCGCGGTGAGGTTGATCTGTTCGAGGATCTCCTCCGCGCCCTCGTTCAGCGCCCGCTGGCGGCTGACCAGATGGCGCCAGGAATAGCGGTAGCCGAGCGACCACAGAAGCGTGCAGCGCAGGTTTTCGAACACCGTCATCTTGGGGAAGATGTTGGTGATCTGGAAGGATCGCGACAGGCCCTTGCGGTTGATCAGATAGGGGGCGAGCCCCGACACGTCCTCTCCATGCAGCCTCACCGTGCCGGCGCTGGGGGCGAAGCGCCCGGTGATCAGGTTGAACAGCGTCGATTTCCCGGCCCCGTTGGGGCCGATCACCGCGTGGCGCTCGCCCTTTTCGACGGCCAGATCGATGCCGCGGATGATCTCCGCCTTGCCGAAGCTCTTCTTCAGGCCGGTGAGTTGCAGCGCGTTGCTCATGACCCGGCCCCCGGCGCGCTTTCAGGCGCGGCGTTGGCCATGTCCCAGGCGTGGCGCAGCTCCGGCGCCCCGCGCCGCGCCAGCCATATGCCGCCGCCGGCGATGATCAGGGCCACGGCCCAGGCAAGCGGCGAATGGCTGTCGAAGGCGATGCCGAACAGGGACATCTGCGATTCGCCCACCGCGGCGCTGCGCACGTGGAACAGCATTTCAAGCAGCGCCGCGCAGCCCAGAATCCCCACCGCGCCCGGGATCAGGGTCCTGACATAGGGCCCGGCCAGCAGGCCGATGCGCCCCAGCCGCCAGGGGCCGGCATGCATGGCGATCAGCCCGGCCAGCCCCTGCGGAAAGAACATCACCGTGGCCAGGAACAGCGCCCCGAGATACAGCTGCCATATGTCGGTCTGAAGGCTCAGCACCGATTGCAGCAGGGTGAAGACGATGGCCCCGATCACCGGCCCGAGAAAGAACCCCATGCCGCCCAGAAACGTCACCATCAGGATGATGCCCGAGGTCGACAGGTTGAGGTTCTCCTCGGTCAGGATTTCGTAGTTGATGGCGAAAAGCGACCCCGCCACGCCGGCGAAGAACCCCGCCGCGACGAAGGATCCGTAGCGCACCCAGCGCGCCGAATAGCCGAGGAATTCGGCGCGTTCGGGGTTGTCGCGCACCGCGTTGGCCATGCGCCCCAGCGGCGTGCGCGAAAACAGGAACATGCCAAGCGCCGAGACCACCGTCCAGAATCCGATCAGGTAGTAGACCTCGATCTGGGTGAGGAATTCGATGCCCAGGAACGGCGCGTAGGTGCGGTCGCCGCTGATGCCCTCCTCGCCGCCGAAGAACGCCACCACGATGATCGAGGAGGCGGCGATCAGTTCACCGACCCCGAGCGAGATCATGGCGAACACCGTGCCCGCGCGCCGCGTCGAAAACGTGCCGATCAGCGCCGCGAAGCCCATGCCGAACAGCCCGCCGAACAGCGGCAGGAACGGCAGCGGGATCGGCAGTTCGTCGATCTCGATCCAGTTCATCACATGCATGGCGAAGAACCCGCCAAGGCCCATGTAGACCGCGTGGCCGAAGCTCAGCATCCCGCCCTGGCCCAGCAGCATGTTGTAGCTGAGCGCGAACACAACGGTGATCGCCATCTGGTTCATGATGGTGATCGAGGAATTGTTGGCGAAGACGAACGGCATCGCCGCCAACGCCGCGGCGGCCAGCAGCCAGGGCAGGGCCGCGCGGGCGAAAGCCGGCCCGGCGGCGGCGGGCGCCCGGGCCGCGGCCGGGGTCGGGGTCGAAGTCGGGGTCGGGGTCGGAGTCGGGGATGGGGCCGGGGTCGGGCCGGGGTTGGGGGCCGCTTCGCTCATGTCTCGCGCTTTCCGAACAGGCCGTAGGGGCGGAACACCAGCACCAGCACCATCAGCAGATAGGGCAGGATCGGGCCGATCTGGGGCAGGGTCATGGACCACAGGTCGCGCAGCATGCTTTCGGACAGGTCCTCGGGCGGGGTGAATCCGATGGCGGTGAGAATGTCAGCGAAGGCGACGTTGTAGGCGGTGGCGAAGGTGGTGAGCCAGCCGATCAGCAGCGACGCCGCCAGCGCCCCCCACAGCGACCCGAGCCCGCCCACCACGATGGTGACGAAAACGATGGAGCCGAGCACGAAGGCCATGCCCGGAAACGTGCCCAGCACCGGCCCGGCGATCACCCCGGCCAGCCCGGCCAGCCCGGTGCCGACGCCGAACACCCCCATGAACACCAGCGGCACGTTGTGGCCCAGCGATTCCACCGTGTGCGGGTGGCTGAGCGCCGCCTGGATGATCATCCCGACCCGGGTGCGGGTCAACACGTAGAGCAGCGCCAGGAAGATGCCCACCGCGATGAAGATCATGAACACCTTGTAGGCCGGAATCGCCGCGCCGGCGATGGCGAAGGCGGTGAAGTCCAGCGCCTCGGGGCCGTCATAGGGCATCTGGCTGCGCCCCCAGAGCAGCTGCACCAGCTCCTCGATCAGCAGCGCCAGCCCGAAGGTGAAGATCAGCTCGGGCACATGGCCGAACTTGTGCACGCGGCGCAGCCCGTAGCGTTCGACCAGCGCCCCCCCGGCCCCGACGATCAGCGGCGCGACCAGCAGGCCGAGCCAGAACCCGGTGTAAAGGCTGATGGAATAGGCGAAATACGCGCCGAGCATGTAGAAGCTGGCATGGGCGAAGTTCAGCACGCCCATCATCGAGAAGATGAGCGTCAGCCCGCTCGACAGCATGAACAGCAGCAGGCCGGTCACGAGCCCGTCGATCAGGTTCACGAGGATCAGGTCCATCGCGTCGGTTCCGTTCGGTTTGGTCGCGGCGTCTTGATTGCGGCGTCTTGATTGCGGCGTTTCAGGCGCGCGGCGGGTGCGCCCGCCCGCCCGGTCGATCCCCGGGCCGGCGGGCGCGAACGCCAATGCGCGAGACTAGCTTTTCGGGCGCTTCATCTTGCAGGTGGTCGGGCTGTCCATGGCCGCGTTGACCACGGTGCTTTCCACCCGAAGGCCAAAGCCGGAATTGTCCAGATCATGGCCGATGCCCTCATCGGTATGCACCAGGATATGGACGTTCTGGATCGCCTGATGGTCCTGCGGGCGCATGGTCACCGTGCCGCCCCAGATCGATTCGTGGGTCATGCCCTCGAGCGCATAGGCGATCTTGACCACGTCGTCGGCGGAGCCCGCCGCGTCGATGGCCTTGGCCAGCATCTCCACCACGTTGGCGATGCGCGGCTGGCTGATGTCGTTGTCGGGATACTTCGCCTTGAAGCCGTCCACATAGGCGTCGACGCGATCGCTGCCCGGCGGGTTGAGCGCGCCTTCGGCCACCAGCCGGATGCGGTTCTTGCCGTCGGCGCCGAGGGTCTTGGTGATGCCGTCGGCGGCGGCGTAATAGGTGTAGATCGGCCCTTCGAACCCGGCCCCGATCACCGCCTTGCCGAGCCCGACCATGTCGGTGCCCCAGTTGCCGGTGATGATCGCGTCGGCGCCCGAGGCCATGATCTTGCGCGCGTAGGGGGTGAAGTCCTTCACCTTGCCGATCGGGTGCAGTTCGTTGCCGACGATTTCGATGTCGGGGCGTTTTTCGCCCAGATACCGGGTCGCGGCGGCGGCGACCGCCTTGCCGAAGGAATAATCCTGCCCGATCACGTAGACCTTCTTGATCCCGGGATCGGCCTTGATGACGTCGGTCAGCGCATCCATCTTGATGTCGGCGTTGGCGTCGAAGCGGAAATGCCAGAAATTGCACTTGGCGTTGGTCAGCGCCGGATCGACCGCCGAATAGTTCAGGAACAGCACCCGGCTGTCGGGGTTGCGCTTGTTGTGCTTCTTCACCGCCTCGGTGATGGCGTTGGCCACGCCCGAGGAATTGCCCTGGGCGATGAAACGGATGCCCTGGTCGATGGCGACCTGCAGCTGAATCAGCGATTCCTTGGGGCTGATCTTGTTGTCAAAGGGCACGATTTCGAAGTTCCGCCCGCCCAGCACGCCGCCCTTGGCGTTGACCAGCGTGTCGACCGCGTAGCGATACTGCGCCAGTCCGTTGGTGCCGGTGCTGGCGAAGCCGCCCGAAAGCGGATCGATGAAGGCGATCTTGACGGTTTCCTGCGCCGCCGCGGCGCTGGCGATCACGGACGCAAAGGCGAAGGCGAGCACGCGCCTTGCAGATTTTCGCATTTTCGATGTCCTCCCTGTTGGCGCGGCCGTCCCGATGCGGGCGTCGCGCTCCGTGCGAAAGATCGTTTCACATTTGCCCGCCTTGTCAACCCTCGCCGCAAGGCCATGCCCGGCCGGATCGGTCGCAAGCGTGGGATCGGGGCCTGAATCCGGGCCCGAATCCGGGCCGGGGGGCCGGGCGCCCGGGGCTGGAAATCGGCCTCGGACCCGCCTATGCAGGGCCATGCCCCGGGCGCTCGCCCTCCGCAGGCATCGCCGCAAGGATGTTCGCCATGAAGCCCGCGCCCCCCGCCGCCGATGCCGCCGCCGATGCCGCCGCCGGCCCCGCCACGCAGCCCGCGGCGCCCGACATCGCCGCCAGCCTCGACCCCGCCGATCCCGCGGCGTTTCGCCGGCTGGCGCATGAAATGCTCGATGCGGCGCTCGACCAGCTTGAAACCATGCGCCCCGGCCCGGACGGCGCCCCCTGCCCCGCGCCGGTCTGGCGGCCCATGCCCGACAGCGTGAAACAGGCGCTGGCCGAACCGCCGCCCATGGCGGCGCAGGGGGCGGCGCGGGCCTGCGCGGATCTCAAGGCCCTGGCGCTGCCCTACCCCACCGGCAACGCGCATCCGCGGTTTTTCGGCTGGGTGCACGGCGCCGGCGCCCCTGGCGGGGTGATCGCCGAAATGGCGGCGGCGGCGATGAATTCCAATCTCGGCGGGCGCGATCACGGCGCCGTTCACGTGGAGCGCCAGGTCATCGACTGGTGCCGCCAGCTGTTCGGCTTTCCCGAGGGCGCCAGCGGGCTGGCGGTCAGCGGCACCTCGATCGCCACCCTGATCGCGCTGGGCGCGGCGCGGGCGCGGGCGGCGCAGGGGGTGCGCAAACAGGGGCTGCGCGCGGCAAGCGGGCGACTGGTGGGCTACGCCTCCGCCGAGGCCCATGGCTGCAACGCCCGCGCCTTCGACATCCTGGGGCTGGGGACCGACGCGCTGCGCATGATCCCCGCGGATTCCGGCTTCAGAATGGACGTTTGCGCGCTGCGCGCGGCGATCGCGCGCGATCTGGCGGCGGGGCGCCGGCCGTTCTGCGTCATCGGCTCGGCCGCGACGGTGAACACCGGCGCCGGCGACGATCTCGACGCCATCGCCGACATCTGCGCCGCGCATGGGCTGTGGTTTCATGTCGACGGGGCGTTCGGCGCGGCGCTGGCGCTCAGCCCGCGCCTGAAGCCGCGCGTCCAGGGCATGGCGCGGGCCGATTCGCTGGCCTTCGATTTCCACAAATGGATGCATGTCCAATACGACGCGGGCTTCGTGCTGATCCGCGACGCGGCGGCGCACCGCGCCGCCTTCGCCATGCGCCCGGACTACCTGAGCGCCGCTCCGCGCGGGCTGGCGGCGGCGAATCCGTGGTTCTGCGAATACGGGCCCGAACTGTCGCGCGGCTTTCGCGCCCTGAAAATCTGGTTCGCGCTGAAGGAGCACGGCGTCGCCCGCATCGCCCGCAAGATCGAGGACAATTGCGATCAGGCCGCCTATCTCGCGGCCCGGGTCGCGGATCATGCGGAGCTTGAACTGATGGCCCCGGCGCCGCTCAACATCGTCTGCCTGCGCCATGCCGGACGCCCCGGCGCGCGCGGCGCCGATCTGGACCGCCTGAACGGCGAGATCGTCATGGACCTGCAGGAAAACGGGATCGCCGCGCCCTCCACCACGCGGATCGGCGGCGCGCTGGCGATCCGGGTCAACATCACCAACCACCGCACCACCTGCGCCGATCTCGACCTGCTGCTCGACGCGGTGGTCGCGGCGGGCCGGGCGCTGACCTGACGCGCCAGATCCGGCTCAGGTCCCGGAAGGGGCCGCGATCCCTGGCAGGAACCCGCCCTCCAGATCCAGCAGGAACGACCGGAACCGCTGGGCGATGGGCGAGATCTCCACATCCTTGCGGCGGATCAGGAACCATTGGCGGCGGATCGGCAGGCCCGGCGAATCCAGCATCGTCAGCCGCCCGGCCTCCAGTTCCGCCACCACCGTGTGGGCCGAGATGATGGCCAGCCCGAGCCCGGCCATCACCGCCTGCTTGATGGTCTCGTTGGTGCCCATCTCGACCCCGCGCCAGGACCGTCCGCCGCCAAGCGAATCGAGGTAATCCACGGTCAGCGCCCGCGACCCCGACCCCTGTTCGCGATTGAGAAACACCTCGTCGAGCAGCAGATCCGCCGGGATGTCGCGCCGCCCGGCCAGCGGGTGCGTCGGCGGCGCGATCAGCACATGCGGGTGTTCGCCCAGCACGTCGGCGCAGGACTCCGGGTCGCGCGGCGGACGGCCCATGATCGCCAGTTCGATGGTCTGGCGCTTCAGCGCCGTGATCACCGCGTCGCGGTTGCCGACGGTGAGGCCGATCTCGATTTCCGGATGCGCGGCCCGCGTCTCCGCCACCAGCTGCGGCGCGAAATACTTGCCGGTGCTCACCACCCCCAGCGACACATGCCCCGCGCGCCCGGACCTGAGCGCGTCCACCTTCCGCCAGGACAGGGTCAGCGCATCCTCGACCCGCTGCGCCGCGGCGATCACCTCGCGCCCGACGGCGGTCGGCGCAAAACGCCCGTCGCCGCCGCGGCGCAGGATCTCGGCCCCGACATTGGCCTCCAGATTGCGCAGCTGCGTGGACACCGCCGGCGGCGTGACATGCAGCGCCCGCGCCGCGTCGGTGAGCGAACCCAGCGCCGCCGTCGCGGTCAGGGCGCGAAGTTGCTTCAAGGTGACTGCGTTTTCCCGAACCATAGTTTTTCTTAATATGAACAAGATTTTTTTCAATATATTTTTGTTTCAACTTGCGCCACTGAAGGGGGGCGCGCAATGCGGTCGTCACCCCCCGACGCCGCCGGCGCCAGCAGGGAGAGCGCAGATCATGCCGGGCATCGCAACGCTTGCAGATTATCTGGACGGGTCGCCTGATTGCTCTCCCGATCTGGCCGCCGCGCTGAAGGCGATCGCCGCGGTCGCCGGCGACATGTCGCGCCGCATCCGCCGCGGCGCCATCGAGGGCGCGCTCGGCAAGGAAGTGGGCGAGAACCTCGGCGGCGACACGCAAAAGGCGCTCGACGTGATCTGCGACGACGCCTTCGCCGCGGCGCTGGCCAAGGCGCCGGTGCGCTGGCTGGCCTCCGAGGAACGCGATTCGGTGGATGAGCTGAACCCGGCGGGCACGCTGGCCGTCGCCATCGACCCGCTGGACGGATCGTCCAACATCGACCTCAACATTTCCATCGGCGCGATCTTTTCGGTGCTTGACGCGAAGGATGACTGGCAAGGCAGCTTCCTGCGCCCGGGCCACGAGCAGATCGCCGCGGGCTACGCGATCTACGGCCCGCAGACGGCGCTGGTGCTGACGCTGGGCGCGGGGACGCTGCTGTTCGCGCTCGACCCCGACAGCGGCGATTTCATCCGCATCGGCGGCAAGCTGTCGATCGCCCCCGCGACCTCGGAATTCGCCATCAACGCCTCCAACCAGCGCCATTGGGATGCGCCGGTAAAGCGCTTCATCGAGGATTGCCTCGCCGGCGCCGAAGGCCCGCGCGGCGCCGATTTCAACATGCGCTGGGTGGCCTCGCTGGTGGCCGAGACCCATCGCATCCTGATGCGCGGCGGGGTGTTCCTGTATCCCCGCGACGACCGCAAGGGCTATGAGCGCGGCCGCCTGCGCCATCTTTACGAATGCGCGCCCATCGCCTTCGTCGTCGAACAGGCGGGCGGGCGGGCCACCGACGGGCTTGAGCGGATCCTCGACCGGATCCCCGACGCGCTGCACGCGCGCACGCCCTTCGTGTTCGGTTGCGCCATGACCGTCGAACGCATCGCCGACTACCATGTCGCGCCGGACAATCAGACGACGGCGCTGTTTGGCAATCGCGGCCTGTTCCGCAACTGAGGACCCCACGATGAGCACCAGGCACCCGATCATCTCCGTCACCGGCTCCTCCGGCGCGGGCACCTCAACGGTGAAGCGCACCTTCGAGCAGATCTTCCGGCGCGAGGGCGTCGAGGCGGTCTCCATCGAGGGCGACGCCTTCCACCGCTTCAACCGCGCCGAAATGCGCGAGGAGCTGGCCCGGCGCACCGCCGCCGGCGATCACACCTTCAGCCATTTCAGCATCGAGGCCAACGTGCTCGAAGACCTGGAGCGGGTGTTTCGCGAATATTCCGAGACCGGGCAGGGCCGCACCCGCCACTACGTGCATGACGACGCGGAGGCCGAGCGCCTGGGCGTGGCGCCGGGGCATTTCACCGACTGGGCGCCGTTTCGCGAGGACAGCGACCTGCTGTTCTACGAGGGCCTGCACGGGGCGGTGAAAACCCCCGACGTGGACGTGGCCCAGCACGCGGACCTGAAGATCGGCGTGGTGCCGGTGGTCAATCTCGAATGGATCCAGAAGATCCACCGCGACAAGGAAAGCCGCGGCTATTCCACCCAGGCGGTGACCGAGGTGATCCTGCGCCGGATGCATTCCTACGTGCATTGCATCTGCCCGCAATTCACCGAGACCGACATCAATTTCCAGCGCGTGCCGGTGGTGGACACCTCCAACCCCTTCGTCGCCCGCTGGATCCCCACCCCCGACGAAAGCGTGGTGGTGATCCGCTTTCGCGACCCGCGCGGCATCGATTTCCCCTATCTGACCTCGATGATCGCCGGCAGCTGGATGAGCCGGGCGAATTCCATCGTCATCCCGGGCAACAAGCTGGATCTGGCCATGCAGCTGATCCTGACGCCGCTGATCCACCGGCTGATGGATTTGGCGCGCAGGGCGGGCTGAACCGGGCCGCCTGACAGCCGGCGCCTGATTGCAAACAACCAAACCGAGGAGAGAACGGCATGGCGCTGATCACGCTGAGGCAGCTTCTGGACCACGCCGCCGAACACGACTACGGCGTTCCGGCGTTCAACATCAACAACATGGAACAGGGGCTGGCGATCATGCGGGCCGCGGCGGCGACCGACGCGCCGGTGATCCTGCAGGCCAGCCGCGGCGCGCGCAGCTATGCCGGCGACGTGATGCTGCGCCACATGGTGACCGCGCTGGCCGAGATGAACCCCCGCATCCCGGTCTGCCTGCATCAGGATCACGGCAACAACGAGGCCACCTGCTTCAGCGCCATCCGCCACGGCTTCACCTCGGTGATGATGGACGGCTCGCTTGAGGCGGACATGAAAACCCCGGCCTCCTACGACTACAATGTGGAGATCTCGCGCAAGGTGGCGCAGGCGGCGCATTGGGTCGGGGCCTCGGTGGAGGGCGAGCTGGGCGTGCTCGGCTCGCTGGAGACCGGCGAGGCCGCGGCCGAGGACGGGTCCGGCGCCGAGGGCAAGCTGGCCCAGGACCAGTTGCTGACCGACCCGGACCAGGCGGTTGATTTCGTCGCCCGCACCAGGGTGGACGCGCTGGCCATCGCCTGCGGCACCTCCCACGGCGCCTACAAGTTCAGCCGCAAGCCCGACGGCGAGATCCTCGCCATGCATGTGATCGAGGCGATCCACGCGAAGCTGCCGGGCACGCATCTGGTGATGCACGGCTCGTCCTCGGTGCCGCAATATCTTCAGGACCTGATCAACGCCAATGGCGGCGAGATGCCCCAGACCTACGGCGTGCCGGTCGAGGAAATCGAGCGCGGCATCAGGATGGGGGTCCGAAAGGTCAATATCGACACCGATTGCCGCATGGCGATGACGGCGCAGTTCCGCCGGGTCGCGCGCGAAACCCCCGCCGAATTCGACCCGCGCAAATTCCTCATCCCGGCGATGAGCGCGCTTGAAGATCTCTGCCGTGACCGGTTCGAGCGCTTCGGGACCGCCGGACACGCCTCTGACATCGCCGTCATCTCGATGGATGACATGGCCGGCCGCTACGCCGACGGGTCGCTCGACCCGGCGCTGGGCTGAGCCGAGCAAACGGAAAGGACGAAGATCATGGACCAGTCAGATCGCTACGCCGACCTCTCGCTGAACGAAAAGCAGCTGATCGCCGACGAGCGGCACGTGCTCGTCGCCTATGTCATGAAACCCAAGGCGGGTTTCGGCGGCTACCTTGAAACCGCCGCGCATTTCGCCGCCGAAAGCTCCACCGGCACCAATGTCAGCGTCTCCACCACCGACGATTTCACCCGCAGCGTCGATGCCATCGTCTACGAGATCGACGAGGCCGCGAACGTGATGAAGATCGCCTATCCGGTGGAGCTGTTCGACCGCAACATCATCGACGGGCGGGCGATGATCGCCTCGTTCCTGACGCTGTGCATCGGCAACAATCAGGGCATGGGCGATGTGGAGCACGCCAAGATGCATGATTTCTGGATGCCGCCGAACTTCCTGCGGCTGTTCGACGGGCCCTCGACCAGCATCCGCGACCTGTGGCGGGTGCTGCGCCGCCCGGTGGTGGATGGCGGCTTCATCGTCGGCACCATCGTCAAGCCCAAGCTGGGCCTGCGCCCCAAGCCCTTCGCCGACGCCTGCTACGATTTCTGGCTCGGCGGCGATTTCATCAAGAACGACGAGCCCCAGGGCAACCAGCTGTTCGCGCCGCTGAAGGACACCATCCCCCTGGTCGCCGACGCCATGAAGCGCGCCCAGGACAAGACCGGCGAGGCCAAGCTGTTCTCGGCCAACATCACCGCCGACGACCATCACGAGATGATCGCGCGCGGCGAGTTCATTCTCGAGACCTTCGCCGAGAACGCCGACCACGTGGCGTTTCTGGTCGATGGCTACGTGGCCGGCCCGGCGGCGATCACCACCGCGCGGCGCGGCTTTCCCAAGCAGTATCTGCACTACCACCGCGCCGGCCACGGCGCCGTGACCTCGCCCAGCGCCATGCGCGGCTACACCGCCTTCGTGCTGTCCAAGATGTCGCGGCTTCAGGGCGCGTCGGGGATTCACACCGGCACCATGGGCTTTGGCAAGATGGAGGGCGAGCCCGCCGACAAGATGATGGCCTACATGATCGCCGACGACAGCGCCGACGGGCCGTTCTACCATCAGGAATGGGAGGGCATGAACCCGACCACGCCGATCATCTCGGGCGGCATGAACGCGCTGCGCATGCCGGGGTTCTTCGAAAATCTTGGCCATTCCAACCTGATCATGACCGCCGGCGGCGGCGCCTACGGCCATATCGACGGCGCGGCGGAGGGCGCGATTTCCCTGCGCCAGGCCGAACAATGCTGGAAGGAAGGCGCCGACCCGATCGAGTTCGCCAAGGAGCACAAGCAGTTCGCCCGCGCCTTCGAAAGCTTTCCGGGCGACGCGGACGAAATCTATCCCGGCTGGCGCCAGGCGCTCAGGATCAATTCGGCTGCATAGGGCGGCGGATCGGTCTATGAGGATTTCGGGCGGGGCGGGCGCGACTCGGGGCCCCCCCCCCCCCCCCGCCCCCAGGGCGCCCGGGGAAACCGCCCCCCCCGCGGGGAGAGGAAAAAAAAAAATAACCCCGCGC
>NZ_JBWOMN010000126.1:0-20623 GCF_056449545.1 Oceanicella sp.
GACCGGTGCGCGCCGCGACGCTGGCCGCGCCCGGCGCCCTCGACGCCGCCTTCGCGCGCGTGGCCCAAGGCGAGACCGTGACCGTGTTCCCGCATTTCATGACCGATGGCTGGTTCGTCTCCGCCGAGCTGCGCCGCCGCGCGGCGCTGGCGATCGACGCGCGCGGGGGCGGGGTGCGCGCGCGGTTTCTGGCGCCTTTCGGCATGGCGGCGCCCTTGCCCGCGCTCTGCGCGCGGATGGCGATGGCCGGCGCGCGCGAGGCCGGGCTCGACCCGGCGCGCACCACGCTGACGCTGGCCGCCCATGGCTCGCCCTCGGACCCGCGCCCGGCGCGCGCCACGCGCGAGGCGGCGGCGCGGATCGCCCGCCTGGCGCGGTTTCGCACGGTGCGCGTGGGCTTCGTGGATCAGGCGCCGTCGCTGGTCGAGGCGCTCGCCCATGACGGCCCCGCGATCTGCCTGCCGTTCTTCGCCAGCCATGCCGGGCATGTGGAGATCGACCTGCCCGCGGCCATCGCCGAGGCCCGATTTCGCGGGCCGGTGCTGACGCCGGTGGGCGCCGATCCGCTGGCGGCGCAGGTCATCGCCGCGGCGCTGATCGCGGATGTGGCGGTCAAGGCCTGACGCCCGCCGACTGAACGCAGGGACCTAACTGATGGTCTCGCCGCCATCGGCGACGATCACCTGACCGGTGATGTAGGCCGCCGCGTCGGAGGCCAGGAACTGCACGATCCCGGCGATGTCGTCGGGCGCGCCGATGCGGCGCAGGGGGGTGCGCTGCTCGGCCTGGGCGCGGCGCGCCGGGTCTTCGGTCAGCGCGCGCGCGAAATCCGTCGCCACCAGCCCCGGCGCGATGGCGTTGACGCGCACGCCTTTCGGCCCCCATTCCACCGCCAGATTGCGCGCCAGCGCCGATTCCGCCGCCTTGGACATGCCGTAGCAGCCGATCACGCCATTGCCCCGGAACGCGGCGATGGAACTGAGCAGGATCACCGCCCCGCCGCCCTTCGCCGCCATGCCCGGCAACACCAGCGAAGTCAGCCACAGCGTGCTCAGCACGTTCACGGTCATGATTTTCTGAAACGCCGCGTCCGACAAGTCGCTCATGGGCCCGTAGACCGGGTTGGTGGCGGCGTTGCAGACCAGCACGTCGATGCGGCCCCATTTGTCCAGCGTGCCGGCGACCAGCGCCTCGACCTGGGCCTTTTCGCCCACATGGCAGGGGATGGCGATCGCCGCGCCCCCCGCGGCGCGGATCTCTTCGACCACCGCGTCGCAGGGGCCCTGCTTGCGGCTCGACACCACCACCCGCGCCCCGGCCCGCGCCAGTTGCAGGGCGGTGGCCCTGCCGATCCCGCGCGAGGATCCGGTGATCACCGCGACCTTGCCCGTCATGTCAAACATTTGTCCGCCTCCTGGTTGCCCGCCTCAGACCGTGAGGATGATCTTGCCGATGGCCTCGCGGTTCATCAGCGCGCGCAGGGCCTTGCCCGCATCCGCCAGCGGATAGGTCTGGGTGACGTGGGGCTTCAGCTTGCCCGCGGCGTACCAGTCGAACAGCTGTTCGAAATTCGCCGCCTCCACCTCGGGTTCGCGCACCCGGAACGACCCCCAGAACACCCCGACGATCGAACAGCCCTTGAGCAGCGCCAGATTGACCGGCGGCTTGGGGATCTCGCCCGAGGCGAAGCCGATCACCAGCACCCGCCCGTTCCACGCGGTGGCCCGCAGCGCCTGTTCGAACAGCGGTCCGCCCACCGGATCGTAGACCACGTCCACGCCCTTGCCGCCGGTGAGCTTTTTCAGCTTGTCCTTGATCTCGCCGTCGGAATAGTCGAGCAGATCGTCGGCCCCGGCCGCCTTCGCCGCCGCCAGCTTTTCCGGCGTGCTCGCCGCCGCGATCACCCGCGCGCCCATCAGCTTGCCGATCTCGATCGCCGTCAGCCCCACGCCGCCCCCGGCGCCGAGCACCAGCAGGGTTTCCCCCGGCTGCAGGTTCGCGCGCTGCTTGAGCGCGTGCATGGTGGTGCCGTAGGTGATCGAGAATCCCGCCGCCACCACCCCGTCCATCGCCGCCGGGCGCCGAGTCAGCGCCGCGATGTCGGCGACGATTTCCTCGGCGAAGCCGCCATAGCCGGTCATGGCGATCACCGGGTCGCCGACCGCCCAGCCTTTTTCCGCCGCGCCCTCGCCCAGCGCGTCGATGATCCCCGCCACCTCGCCCCCCGGCGAAAACGGCGGCGCCGCCTTCAGCTGATACTTGCCCTGGATGATCAACGTGTCGGGGAAATTGACCCCGCAGGCCTCGACGCGGATGCGCACCTGCCCGCGCCCCGGCGCGGGGGTCGGGACCTCGCGGATCTCCAACGTCTCGGGGGGGCCGAATTCAGAGCAGATGACCGCGCGCATTGGGGGATCCTCTCGGTTGTGGGGCGCCAGTTTCAGGCAGAGACTGACCTATGCGAAACAAGATTTCAACATGCAGAATTCCCCCGGCGCCGCTGACGTGGCGTCGCGGCGCGCGCGGTCCGATTGACAAGCCGCGCATTGCCGGAATAGCGTTTCAAGTCGTCTGCGAAACCCTGTTTTGCAGCCCCCCCCGAGCCCGGCGCGACGCCGCCGGCGGTCAGCGCCGCGCGAGGAGATGCAGATGGAACTTGGCTTCAGCAAGGAAGAACTCGATTTTCGCGACGAGGTCCGCGCCTTCATCGCCGACAACCTGCCGGACCGCATGCGCGCCAACCTGGCCGACAACCGCCATCCCTCGCGCGACGACATCGTCGACTGGACCCGCATCCTGCACAAACGCGGCTGGTCGGTGCCCAAATGGCCGGTTGAATACGGCGGCTGCGACTGGACCCCGATCCAGCAATACATCTTCGGCGAGGAAATCGCCGCCGCCCCGGCGCCCGAGCCGCTGGCCTTCGGCGTCTCCATGGTCGGGCCGGTGATCTACACGTTCGGAAACGACGCGCAGAAGAAGAAATTCCTGCCGCGCATCGCCAGCATCGAGGATTGGTGGTGTCAGGGGTTCTCCGAACCCGGGGCCGGGTCCGACCTCGCCTCGCTGTCCACCCGCGCGGTGCGCGACGGCGACGAATACGTGGTCAACGGCCAGAAGACCTGGACCACGCTGGGCCAATACGCCGACTGGATCTTCTGTCTGGTGCGCACCGACCCCGAGGTGAAGAAGCAGGCGGGCATTTCCTTCTTGCTCATCGACATGAAGACCCCCGGGATCACCGTGCGCCCCATCCAGACCATCGATGGCGGTCATGAGGTCAACGAGGTGTTCTTCGACGACGTGCGCGTGCCGGTCGAAAACCTTGTGGGCGAGGAGAACAAGGGCTGGAGCTATGCGAAATTCCTGCTCGGCAACGAACGGGTGGGCATCGCCCGGGTCGGGGCCTCCAAGGCGCGCATCCGGCGCATCCGCGAACTGGCGGCGCTGGAAAAGATCGGCGAAGGCCGGGTGATCGACAACCCGCGCTTTCGCGACCGGCTCTGCGAGGTGGAGATCGAGCTGAAGGCGCTGGAGATGACCCAGCTGCGGGTGCTCGCCGCCGAGGCCAGACGCGGGCCGACCGGCAAGCCGGACCCGGCGTCCTCGGTGCTCAAGATCAAGGGGTCCGAGATCCAGCAGGCGGTGACCGAACTGCTGATGGACGTGGTCGGCCCCTACGCCCTGCCCCGCGCCCCGGACATGCATGGCTGGAACGAACCGCCGGTGGGTCCGGACTGGGCCGACGCCGTGGCGCCGGCGTATTTCAACACCCGCAAGGTGTCGATCTATGGCGGGTCCAACGAGATCCAGAAGAACATCATCGCCAAGGCGATCCTGGGCCTTTGAGGCGCAGGAAGGAACGGAAAGGACAAGGGCGATGGATTTTGATCTGAGCGACGAGCAGCGCCTGCTGCAGGACAGCGTCAACCGGCTGCTGGAGGACAATTACGACTTCGCCGCCCGCGGCCGCCACATGGCGGGCGCGCATGGCCACAGCGCCGAAATCTGGGGAAAATTCGCCGAGCTGGGCCTGCTGGCGCTGCCGTTTTCGGAGGAAGACGGCGGCTTCGGCGCCGGGGCGGTGGAGACCATGATCGTCATGGAGGCCTTCGGCCGGTCCCTGGTGATCGAGCCGTATCTGGCCAGCGTGGCGCTGGGCGGCGGGCTGATGGCGGCGACCGCCTCGGCGGCGCAGAAGGCCGAGATCCTGCCGGGGCTGATCGCGGGCGCGACCAGGCTCGCCTTCGCCCATGGCGAACGGCAGGCGCGCTACGATCTTGCCGACATCGCGACGACGGCCGCGCCCGCGGGCGATGGCTGGCGTCTGAGCGGCGCGAAATCGCTGGTGCTGCACGGCGACGGCGCCGACTGGCTGATCGTCAGCGCCCGCAGCGCCGGGGGGCGGCGCGACGAGGCCGGCGTGGGGCTGTTCCTGATCCGCGCCGACGCGCCGGGGGTCTCGGTGCGCGGCTACGACACCCAGGACGGGATGCGCGCGGCGGAGGTGACGCTGGACGGGGCCTCGGCGGACGCGGCGCATGTGATGGGCGACCCGGGCGGGGCCATGCCGGCGATCCGGATGGTCACCGATCAGGCCATCGCCGCGCTCTGCGCCGAGGCGGTGGGGGCGATGGAGAAATCCAACGAATTGACCATCGACTACCTGCGCGAACGCAAGCAGTTCGGGATCCATATCGGGGCGTTCCAGGCGCTCCAGCATCGCGGGGCGGAAATGGTCGTGGCGCTGGAGCAGGCCCGCTCCATGGCCATGTTCGCCGCCGTCATGTCGCGCGATCCCGACCCTGTCGAGCGCGCCCGCGCGATGTCCGGCGCCAAGGTGCAGATCGGGCGCTCGGCGCGTTTCATCGGCCAGTCGGCGATCCAGCTGCATGGCGGCGTCGGCATGACCATGGAACTGTCGATCGGCCATTATTTCAAGCGCCTGACCATGATCGACAAGCTGTTGGGCGACGCCGATCACCATCTTGACCAGGTGGGCAGGGCGGGCGGCATGGCGCTGTCGGCGTAACGCCGCCGCCCGCCCCCCCCACCCGCGCGGCGTCAGTCGTATTTCGCCGCGCGGCCCTGCAATCCGGCCATGACGCTTTCGATCTGATGCGGGGCGCCGATGAGGTCTTTCTGGAACTCGCTCTCGGCCATCAGGATCGCGGGCGGGTCCGACTCCTCGGCGATATTCGCCAGCGCCTTGGCGGCGCGCATGGCCGAGGGGCTTTTGCCGGCGATCTCGCGCGCCAGATCGCGGGCGCGGGCCAGCGGGTCGGCGGCGATCTCGGTGATGAACCCATGCGCCGCGGCGTCCTCGGCGCCGAATGTCTCGGCCGTGTAGATCAGCTTGCGGATCACGTCGCCGCGCGCCAGATGGCGCATCAGGGCCATGCCGCCCATATCCGGGATCAGGCCCCATTTCATCTCCAGGATCGACATGCGCAGATTCGGCGCGCCGATGCGGATATCGGCGCCCATGGCGATCTGGAACCCGCCGCCCAGCGCCACGCCGTGCAGCGCCGCGATCACCGGGACCGGCAGCTTGCGCCACATC
Source organism: Oceanicella sp. (assembly GCF_056449545.1). NCBI lineage: Bacteria > Pseudomonadati > Pseudomonadota > Alphaproteobacteria > Rhodobacterales > Paracoccaceae > Oceanicella > Oceanicella sp. The sequence continues at coordinate 5,564 of NZ_JBWOMN010000126.1, forward strand.
AGCGCGGCCTGCTGGAACAGGTTGGCGTCGCCATGGGTGCGCGCCGTGATCGAGCCGCCAAGGCTGCCGGCGCCGCTTGTCAGCATCCTGGCGAAATTGTCCTTGTCGAGCCCGGCGCAGAACGCCCGCCCATGCCCGCGCAGCACCGCGGCGCGCACCGATCCGTCGCCGGCGGCGGCGGCGGCGGCGGCCTCCATGGCGCGGATCAGATCGACGGTGATGGCGTTCATCTTCTCGGGCCGGTTCAGCGCGATCTCGGCGACGCCGTCGGCGATGTCGAGGGTGACGAGGTCGGTTGACATGGGGCTGCTCCTTGCGGCGTGCGGCTGCCCGGCGCCGGGGGCGTCCGGAGGGGGGGGCGTCGGGGGCGGCGTCGGGGGGCGCCGGCTGGCGCGAACCATGGCGCGGCGCGGCGGCGCGCGCAAGCGCCGGCGCGCCCGTTCCCGCCATGAAGCCGCCCGGCTTCGCGGCTATGCTGCGGACATGACCCGGTTGAGTCGCGCCCTGCTTCGCATCGCCCGCATGGCCGGGCGGCCCCCGCGCGCCGCGCCCATGGCGCTGGCGCTGCTGGCGGCGGCCTGCGCGCCGGGGCCCTCCGGCCCGCCGCGGATGACCCTGGCGACCTGCGCCGCGCCGGACTGGCGGGCCCTGGGGGTCGAGGACGGGGCGCGGGGGCGCGACATGGCCGCTTTCGCGCAGCGCCGCGCCGCCTGCGGCGCCGGCGCGGCGACCGAAGCCGACGAGGACGCCTGGCTGTCGGGTCACGCGGAGGGCGTGGTGCGCTATTGCAGCCCCCGCAACGGCTATGACCTGGGACGCGCCCGCGCCGCGCCGACCCTGTCCTGCCCGCCGCATCTGGAGGCCGCCTTCGCGCAGGCCTATGCCGAGGGCGCATCGGCGCGCGCCTATTACCCGTTCCCCGCCGCCACTCCGCGGATCTACCCGACGCTGGAGCTCGGCATCGGCCATGGCCGCCACGGCGGCTGGCGGACCGGGCTGAGCGGCGGCGTCGGGATCGGGTTCTGAGCCGTGGCGCGCCCGCGCATCCCCTGGGCGCCGGCCGCCGCGCTTCTGCTCGGCGCCTGCGCCAGCCTGTCGCAAAGCCAGTGCCTAGGCGGCGACTGGCGCGCCATCGGGCTCGCCGACGGCGCGCAGGGGCGCGGGCCCGAGCGGCTGGAAGATCACCGCGCCGCCTGCGCCAAGACCGGGGTCGCCCCCGACGCCGTCGCCTGGGCGGCGGGGCGCGCCGAGGGGCTGCGCCATTACTGCACGCCCTACAACGCCTGGCGGGTGGGGCGGCGCGGGGCGCTTCTGGCCTCGGTCTGCCCGGCCGCGGCTGCGCCCGCGCTGCAGGCCGCCTGGGCGGAGGGCGCGGCCTATCACGATATCCGGCAGGAAATCGACCTGATCCGCGCCCGCGGTTCCTGGGGCCGCTATGGCGGTCCATATTACTTTGGCAGCCATGATTTCCTGATCAACCAGTCGCGCATCGCCGGGCTGCGCGCGCGCCTGCGGGCGCTGCCGCCGCCGCCCGCGCCGCCACCGGCGCAGCCGCCGAACTGACTTGATCCGCGCCGGCGACATCGGCAAGGCGGTCCTGTCAGGCGTCGCGCCGCGCGCCGCGCGGCTCCGCCCGCGTCGCCGGCTTCGGGCGCCCGGCGAGGCCCTCCAGCGCCTCCTCGATAGTGGCGCGGGTGCGCTGACGCAGGCCCGGGCGCGGCATGGCGTAGACGGTCTTGGTGGCCTCGACCAGCACCGCCCCGGCAAGGCGGCTGGCGCCCAGGCGCAGGCCGAGGTTTTCCCACATCCGCGCGGTCTTCAGCCAGAACCGCTTGTCGCTGGGCGGGCCGAACAGCGCCGCCGCGTGCTGCTCGGGTTGGAAATCATGGGCGCGCAGATGGCTTTCCAGCTGGCTCACCGAATAGGGGCGGCCATGGCCGAAGGGCGTCGCCTCGCCCCGCGCCCAGAGCCCGGAACGGTTGGGCGCAATGATGATCGCCTTGCCCCCGGGCGCCAGCACCCGGTGCATTTCCTCCAGCAGCGCCCCGGGGCGGTCGCAGGTCTCCAGCCCATGGGCGACGATCAGCCGGTCCGCAAAGCCCACGGGCAGCGGCCAATGGGTTTCCTCGACCAGCACGGAGCGGTTCGGCCCCTCGGCGGGCCAGTGGCAGACCCCCTGCTGACCGGGCATGAAGCACAGGGTGCGCGCGGCCTCGGCCATCAGCGGGCGCAGCAGCGGCGCGGCGAAGCCGAAGCCGACCAGGGTCTCGCCGGCGATGTCGGGCCACATGCCGCGCACCGCGCCGCGCAAGGCCACCTGCGCGGCGCGCCCCAGCTGGGTGCGATAGTAGAACCGGCGCAGGTCCACGACGTCGAGATGCATTGCGCGAGCCTATGGGTTGAGACATGCTGGCCCGACCCTACCCCAATGCCGGAGCCTCCGCCATGCCGCTCGACGTCACCATCATCCCCTGCCTCGGCGACAATTACGCCTACCTTCTGCACGAGCCCGGCGCCGATGTCTGGGCCCTGGTGGACGCGCCCGAATCCGGGCCGATCCGCAAGGCGATCGACGCCGCGGGCGGGCGGCTGGACCTGATCCTGCTCACCCATCACCACTACGATCATATCGATGCCGCCGAGGATCTCGCCGCCGCCTATGGCGCGAAGCTGGTGGGCGCCAAGGCGGACGCCGAACGGCTGCCCAAGCTCGATCAGGCGGTGGTCGAGGGCGACGAGGTGGCGGTGGGCGACGAGATCGCGCGCGTCATCGACGTGTCGGGCCACACCATCGGCCATGTGGCGTTTCATTTTCCGGGCGCCGGCATGGCCTTCACCGCCGACAGCCTGATGGCGCTGGGCTGCGGGCGGGTGTTCGAGGGCACGCATCTGATGATGTGGGAAAGCCTGAGCAAGCTGATGGCGCTGCCGCGCGACACGAAGATCTATTCCGGGCACAATTACGGCGCGGCGAACGGGCGCTTCGCGCTCAGCATCGAACCGGGCAACGAGGCGCTGGTCGCGCGCATCGCCCGCATCGAGGCGGCGGACGCGGCGGGAACGCCGATCGTGCCTTCGACGCTGGAGGAAGAGCTCGCCACCAACCCGTTCCTGCGCGCGGGCGTGCCGACGGTGAAGGCCGCCGTCGGCCTGCCCGGGGGCGACGACGCCGCGGTGTTCGCCGAGATCCGGCGGCGCAAGGACGGTTTTTAGGCGCAGGACGCGCGGCGCAAGCCCCGGCGCGCGGCGCTGGGCGCGGCGCCGCGCCTCGACGCCATCCGGATCCTGGTGCGCGCCGGGCCCGACGGGCTGCCGGTCGGGGCGCTGCAGGCGCGGCTCGGCATCCCCGGATCGACGCTCAGCCACCATCTGCGGTTTCTCGCCGCCGCCGGGCTGCTGACGCAGGAACGCCGGGGGCGCAGCCTGATCTGCCGCGCCGGGTTCGCGCGCGTCGACGCGCTGGCGGATTTCATCCGCCGCGAATGCTGCCTCGATGCCCGGGCCGAGGGCGCAGAGGCGATCCCGGAGCGGACCCCGTGACCGAAGTCGCACTCCGCCAGGCCGCCGCCACGCGGCAGCTGGCGCGCCGGCTGGATCGGGTCTGGCTGCTGATCCTCGCCATCGCCGGGCTGACCGCGCTGCGCGACCCGGACCGGGCCGGCGAGGTCTTCGCCATCGGCGCAGGCGCCTTCGCCGGAACCGCGCCTTTCATCGCCGTCGCGGTGCTGTCGATCGCCTGGCTGAAGGCCAGCGGCGCCGAGACCATGATCGCCCGCGCCTTCGAGGGGCGCGGGGCGCGCCGCTGTCGGCGGTGTTGGCGTTCTGGCTGGCCTCGCCGCTGATGGACCCGCCGACGCTGTTCATCACCGCCGGGGCGCTGGGCTGGCATTTCGCCATTGGCAAGGCGGCGGCGGCGGTGGGGCCGGGGCTGCCGGGCGGCCATGTCATGGCGGCGCTGATGCGCGCGGGCGCCTTCGCGCAGCCGCTGCGCCCGACGGCGCCCGCGTCCTGCGGCCGCGCCCGCCCGGCGCTGGACGGCAAGCCGGTCTGGCGGGTCTGGCGCGATCCGGCGCGGCGCGCGACGTTTTGCGATCAGGGCAGGGCCAACGCGCTGTTCCTGATCAAGTGGATGGCGCTGGCCTATCTGCTGGAAGGCCTGATGATCGTCTACCTGCCCGCCGAGGCCGTGGGCGGGCTGGTCGCCGCCCTGATCCAGCAGGGCATGAGCCCCGGCGCGGCGACGGCGTTTCTGGCGGCCGGCGCGCTCAGCAGCGCCCCGGCGATGGCGGCGGTCTGGTCGCTGGTGCGCCCGCCGGTCTTCGCCATGTATTTCGGGCTCGGCCTCGGCGGGGCCATGCTGGCGGGGGCGCTGTTCAGCCTCGTCGCATGACCGGCGCGGTTGCGATCCGCAACGATCCGGCTATGTATTTGCGGCGGGCCAGGTTTCGGGCCCGGCCGCCGCATGTTCAAGAGGGCCCGCCACGCCATGATCGATTCGCCGACGCTTCTGACCATCTCCGGCTCTCTGCGCCGGGGCAGCTTCAACACGCTGCTCTGCGCCGAGGCCGCGCGCCTGTTCGCCCCGGCCCGGATCGAGACCGCCGACATTCGCCTGCCGCTCTATGACGGCGACCTTGAAGACCAGGGCATGCCCCCGGAGGTGCTGGCCCTGGTCGCCCAGATTCGCGCCGCCGACGCGGTGGTGATCTCCACCCCCGAATACAACGGCAACCTGTCGGGGGTGCTGAAGAACGCGCTGGACTGGGCGAGCCGGGTCAAGCCGCAGCCGCTGATCGACAAGCCGCTGGCGATCCTGTCCGCCGCCGCCGGGCGTTCGGGCGGGGCCCGGGCGCAGTATTCGCTGCGCCACTGCCTGGTGGCCTTCCAGCCGCGCATCCTGCAAGGGCCCGAAGCGATGATCGCCGGCGCCTACGCGGCGTTCGACGAGGCCGGGCGGCTGAAGGACGACGCCTCGCGCAAGATGGTCGCGGCGCTGATGCAGCGCCTGCGCGCGCTGATCTGACAGTATCCGGTCGGGCGCGCCCCCGGGTCAGCGGCGCACCCGTTCGGGGATCAGGCCGTTGGGCGCGAAGCGCATCACCAGCAGCAGGATCATCCCCATGAAGATCATGCGCATATGCGCCGCGCCCTCGATCAGCTTGTTGGCCAGCGCCCCGCCCTCGGGCAGCAGGCTGACGATGCCCTTCATGAGCCAGAGCCCGGCGGGCTCGGCCTGAATCCACACGAACCAGATCAGGAATCCGCCCAGCACCGCCCCCCAGTTGTTGCCCGATCCGCCGACGATCACCATCACCCAGATCAGGAAGGTGAAGCGCAGCGGGTTGTAGGCGCCCGGGGTGAACTGCCCGTCCAGCGTGGTCAGCATCGCCCCCGCGACGCCCACCACGGCGGAGCCCAGCACGAACACCTGCAGATGCCGCGCGGTGACGTTCTTGCCCATGGCGGCGGCGGCGTCCTCATTGTCGCGGATGGCGCGCATCATCCGACCCCAGGGCGAGGCCAGCGCCCGCTCGCTGAGCCACAGCACCCCGGCCAGAACCGCCGCGAACAGCCCCGCGTAGATCAGCTTGACGAAGATCCCCGAGGCCTCGCCCAGATCCATGCCCAGGCGGTCCGCCAGATCCACGAACCAGGCCGCCTTCTGCAATTCGATCTCGTAGGGCGCGGGGCGGGCGAGCCCGGAGACGTTCTTGACGCCGCGCACCAGCCAGTCCTCGTTCTTGATCACGGCGATGATGATTTCCGAAATCCCCAGCGTGGCGATCGCCAGATAGTCCGAGCGCAACCCCAGCGCGATCTTGCCGACGATCCAGGCGATGCCGGCGGCGAACAGCCCGCCCACCGCCCAGCCGAGGGTGATCGGCAGGCCCAGCCCGCCGATATTGCCGGCGGTGGCCGGGTTGATCGCCTCGATGGCGTCGACCGCCGGGTCGTAGAGCCCGCGCATGACGAAATAGCCGCCGACGATGATCACCGCGTTGATCAGCCCGCGCAGCGCGCCCGGCGCCATGCGCCTGCGGATCTGGCCGACCGCGAACACGATGGCCGTCAGCGCCGCCAGCGTGAAGGCCAGCCCGGCCCCGCCGGCGCGCCAGGCCTCGACCATCACCGGTTCGGAGACCAGCACCGCCGCCACCCCGCCCAGCGCCGCGAATCCCATGATGCCGACATTGAACAGCCCGGCGTAGCCCCACTGGATGTTGACCCCCAGCGCCATGATCGCCGAGATCAGGCACAGGTTCAGGATCGACAGGCTCACCGACCAGCTTTGCATCATGCCGACGCCGACCAGCAGCGCCGCCATGACCGCGAAAGCCAGGGGGCCGCGCGCGGCCTTGGCCATCACAGCACCCTCCCCTTGATGATCCCCGTGGGCCGCACCAGCAGCACCACCACCAGGATGATGAAGCTGACCGCGAACTTGTAGTCGGTGGACAGCAGTTGCAGCAGCCCCTCCGGCGCCCAGTCGGGGGGCGCGAGATAGGTGATGAATTTCTTGTAGGCGTAGGTGATGGTGACTTCCGAGAACGCCACCACGTAGCCCCCGAGGATCGCCCCGATCGGCTGGCCGATGCCGCCGACGATCGCCGCCGCGAAGATCGGCAGCAGCAGCTGGAAATAGGTGAAGGGCTTGAAGGATTTGTCGAGCCCGTAAAGCACCCCGGCCACGGTCGCCAGCGCCGCGGCGATGATCCAGGTGACGCGCACCACCTTGTCGGGATCCACCCCCGACAGCAGCGCCAGATCCTCGTTGTCGGAATAGGCGCGCATGGCCTTGCCCATGCGGGTGCGCTGCAAGAACCAGAACAGCGCCGCCACCACGATCAGCGCCAGCGCCACGGTCAGCCCCTGGCTGAGCTTGATCGCCAGCCCCTCGTTCAGCCCGGACCACTGCTTGAATTCCCGCGCCTTGACCAGAAACCGCGCGCCGTCGGCGAACCGCTGGTCGTTGGGGCCGATGATCAGCCGCACCGCGCCGTTGAGCAGGAACATCACCCCCACCGAGGCCATCACCAGCGTCACCGGCCTGGCCTTGCTCACCCGGTAGAATCGGAACACCGACCGGTCGATCAGCAGGCTCGCCGCCACCGCCGCGAAGATCCCGAAGGGCAGCGCCAGCAGCGCCGTGGGCAGCGGCGCGATGGACAGGCCGACGCTCTGCATCCACCAGGTGACGAGAATGGTGGCCATGGCCCCGAAGGCCATCAGGTCGCCATGGGCGAAATAGGCGAAGCGCAGAATGCCGAAAATCAGCGTCACCCCCAGCGCCCCGAGCGCCAGCTGCGACCCATAGGCCAGCCCCGGCACCAGCACGAAATTGGCCAACAGCACCACCGCGTTGAGAATATCGGTCATCTCGGGCACTTCAGGGCTCCAATCTTCATCCGCCGAGAAACGATCGGCGAACCTCCGGGTTGGCCAGCAGCGCCGCCCCGGTGTCGGTGAAACGGTTTCGGCCCTGCACCAGCACATAGCCGCGATCAGCGATGTTGAGCGCCTGCCGGGCGTTCTGCTCGACCATGAGAATGGCGATGCCGCTGGCGGCGATTTCAAGGATCCTGTCGAACAGTTCGTCCATGACGATGGGCGACACCCCGGCCGTGGGTTCGTCCAGCATCAGCACCGAGGGGCGCGTCATCAGCGCCCGGCCCACCGCCACCTGCTGGCGCTGCCCGCCCGACAATTCGCCCGCCGGCTGGCGGCGCTTTTCGCGCAATATAGGGAACAGCTCGAACACCTGGCTCATGGTGCCCGAAAAATCATCCTCGCGCAGGAAGGCCCCCATTTCGAGGTTCTCCTCGACGCTCATGCCGGTGAACACGTTCTGGGTCTGGGGCACGAAGGCCATGCCCGCCTGCACCCGGTCCTGGGGCGACAGCCCGGTGATGTCGCGCCCGTCGAGCCGCACCTGGCCCGAGCGCAGGCCCAGCATCCCGAACACCGCCTTCATGGCGGTGGACTTGCCCGCGCCGTTGGGGCCGACGATCACCGCGATCTCGCCCTTTTCCACGGCGATGGTGCAGGAATGCAGGATGTCGGCGGCGCCGTAGCCGCCGGTCATCTCGTCGCCGATGAGAAAGCTCATGCCGGCGGCTCCCCCGCGGCCGCGGCTTCGGCGGCTTGCTGGCGCGGGGTCTTGTTCTTGAGCCCGGTGCCCAGATAGGCCTCGATCACCCGGTCGTCGGATTTCACCGCCTCGGCCGAACCCTCGCACAGCACCTTGCCCTCGGCCATGACGATCACCGGATCGCAGAGGCGGGAGATGAAATCCATGTCATGCTCGATCATGCAGAACGTGTAGCCGCGTTCGCGGTTGAGCCTGAGGATCGCGTCGCCGATGGTGTTGAGCAGGGTGCGGTTGACCCCGGCGCCGACCTCGTCAAGAAACACCACGCGGGCGTCCACCATCATGGTGCGGCCCAGTTCCAGCAGCTTCTTCTGACCGCCCGACAGGTTGCCCGCCACCTCGTCGGCGACATGGGCGATTTCGAGAAACTCGATCACCTCGTCGGCCCTGGCGGCGATGGCGCGTTCCTGCTCGCGCACCGCGCCGCTTGAAAACCACGCGTCCCACAGCATTTCGCCCGACTGGCCGCCGGGGACCATCATCAGGTTCTCGCGCACCGTGAGGGTGGCGAATTCATGGGCGATCTGGAAGGTGCGCAGCACGCCGCGCGCGAACAGTTCGTGGGGCTTCAGCCCGGTGATGTCCTCGCCGTCCAGATACACCCGCCCGGAGGTGGGCGGAAACGCCCCGGCGATGACGTTGAACAGCGTGGTCTTGCCGGCGCCGTTGGGGCCGATCAACCCGGTGATGGAGCCCTTGGCGATCTCCAGCGTGGCGTCGTTGACCGCATGCACGCCGCCAAAGGACTTGCGCATGTTCTCGACGCGGATCATGAACCGGTTCTCATGCATCGTCCCGTCAATGAGAGACCCCGGCGCGGGGGGCCGCCGCGCCAGGGTCGATTGCAATGCTGGGTGTCAGGACACCCGCGATCAGCGGAACCCGAGGGTGACGAACTTGCCGCCCTTGACCTCGTATTCGCGATAGGACCCGGCGGCCTCGCCGGCGCCGATCAGGTTGACGTTGGTGGCGCCCTCGTAATCGACCTGCCCGCCTTCGGCGAGGATCTTCAGCCCCTTGGCCAGCTCGCCGGGCAGGATCTTTTCGCCCGGCCCGTTGGCGACCTCGATGACCTTGGACTGGATCGCCGCGCGGTCCGAGGACCCCGCCGCCTGCATCGCCAGCGCGATCAGCGCCGCCGCGTCGTAGCTTTCCGGGCGGAACGGGCCGTCGCCGTCAACGCCGTTGTCCGCGGCGAATTTGAGGAACGCCTTGGCCCCGTCGCTGTCGGACCCGGGCACCGCGCCGATGGCGGCGCCGTTCAGATCAGGGCCGATGTTTTCCAGCAGGCTTTCGCCGAACATGCCGTCGCCGAGGATGAAGCTGTCAAAGGCGCCCGTGTCCAGCGAGGTCTGGATGATGCCGCGCCCGCCCTGATCGACATAGCCGAACACCACCAGATGCTCGGCGCCCGAGGCCGACAGCGCCCCGACCTCGGCCGAATAATCGGCCTTGCCGTCCTCATGCGCCGCGGTGATGGCGATCTTGCCGCCCAGCGCGCGGAAGGCGTTGTCGAAGCTGTCCGACAGCCCCTTGCCGTAATCGTTGTTGGTGTAGGTGACGGCGACGGTCTCGATGCCCCTGTCGATGACGATCTGCGCGATCACCTCGCCCTGGCGGGCATCCGACGGCGCGGTGCGGAAAAACAGGTCGTTGTCCTCGATGGTGGACAGCGCCGGCGACGTCGCGGAGGGCGAGATCATCACCACGCCGTTGGGGACCGCCACGTTGTTGGCGATGGCGATGGTGACGCCGGAGCAATCGGCGCCCATGATCGCGGCCACCTTGTCCGAGGTCACCAGGCGCTCGGCGCCGGCGCTGGCGGCGGCGGAATCGATGCAGGTGCTGTCGGCGCGCACCGGGACGAGCGTGTCTCCGCCCAGCAGCGCGCCGCTGTCGGAGACCTCCTTCATGGCCAGCTCGGCGCTGGCGGCCATGCCCGGGGTCAGGGATTCGATCGGGCCGGTGAATCCGAGGATCACGCCGATCTTGATCTCTTCGGCCGCGGCGGCGCCGGTCAGGGCCAGCGCAAGCGCGGCCGAGGCGAGCAGGGTCTTTTTCATGGTGGACTCCCGTTGGGTTCTGTTGGGTCGCGTGTTTTGCTCGCGGCGCCGCGCCGATGGCGCGCGCCGTTTCTGCAACATTTTGTGTTGCAAGCGTGAGGACATGTCAATCGCGCCGCCCGGGTTTTTCCCGATCCTTTCCTGTGGTGTTCCTGTGGTGTTCCTGCGGTTTTTCCGTGATTTTCCGGCTGGATCATCAGCGAAGCCACGATCGGTCCCGCCCATGCGCGGCGGCGGGGCGCGCGATTCAGCCGGCGTAGAACAGATCGATCGCGGCGAAATCGGCGGCGTCGAGCCCGATCAGCGTCACCTGATCGCCCGAGGCGATTTCATGAAACCGCAGCCCGTCGGCGACCGTCTCGACCCGGTAATCGGCCGCGGCGCCGGCCAGGGTCAGCCGGTCCTCGACCAGATCGAAATCGCGGACCGCGTCGCGCCCGCTGCGCCCGTCGAACACGAACATGTCGGCCCCCGGGCCGCCGCGCAGCGCATCGTCGCCGGGGCCGCCGTAAAGCGCGTCATCCCCGGCCCCCCCGGTCATCAGGTCGTCGCCGGCGCCGCCGCGCAGCACGTCGCGCCCGGCCTCGCCGAACAGCGAATCGTCGCCGGCGCCCCCCTGCAGCCGGTCGCGCCCGGCCCCGCCGGCGATCCTGTCGGCGCCGCCGTCGCCGCTGAGCCGGTCATCGCCGCGCGCCCCCTGCAGACTGTCATCGCCGCCGCCGCCAAAGCCGCGGATGGCCCCGTCATGGGCGCGCAGCAGGTCGCCCCCGGCGCCGCCGCGCAGCGTCGGCGCGCCAACGGCGTGCCAGGCGATCAGCCGGTCGGCGCCGTCGCCGCCCGCCAGCAGGGCGCGGGCGCCGTCCAGATCATGCGCCTGCGACGGGCGCAGGATCAGCAGATCGTCCCCGGCGCCGCCATCGACGCGCCCGGCCTCGCGGCGCACCCGCAGCACGTCGTCGCCGCCCCCGCCGAACAGGTCCGGCGCGCCGGACTCGCGCCCGCCCGTCGCCACCAGCACGTCATTGCCGGCGCCGCCATGGGCCGCGCCGTCGGCCAGTTCCAGCCGGTCGTCGCCGCGATCGCCGAACAGCGTGTCCCGCCCGCCGCCGCCGAACAGCGAATCGCGCCCGGCGCCGCCGCGCAATTCGTCGTCGCCGGCGAAATCCCCGGACCCGGCGCGAAACGCGTCATCGCCGCCGCGCCCGCGAAACAGCACGTCGCCGCGCGGCCCGAACAGATCGTCGTCGCCGGCGCCGCCGATGATCGCCACCCGCCCGGCATCGGCGTCATGGCGCAGGGTCACGTCCTGATCCGCGCCGTAGAGATGCACGAGCGCCGCCTTGTCGAATCGCCGATACCCGTCCTGCGCGAACCGGCCTTCGGCGTAGGACATCACCGTGTTGACGGTCTGATCGAGCCGGAACGCCAGTTGCTCGCGCCCCTCGAACGGGTGCTTCAGCCCCGCCGCGTGGCCCAGTTCATGCAGCACGGTTTCGAAATAGCCGCCGCCCGGCCCGTAGGGCGCGTCGCGCCACAGCCCCATGAACACCGTCTCGGGCCGGGGCAGGTAGGCCCATCCCGCAAGGGCGCCGGCGTCAAAGGCGAAAGGCTGGATCATGCCGCCCTTTTCGACCTCGACCAGTTCCAGTCCGGAGACCGCCGACAGGATGGCCGCCGCCTTGCGAAAGGCGCCGCGCTCGCCGGCGTTCAGCCCGCTGTAGCCGCTGGCTTCGCGCAGGCTCGGGCGTTCGAGCCATGGCAGATCGGCGGCGCTGTCGGAAAAATCATAGGTGATCACGCCACCGTGACCCACCGGCCGATCCGCGCCCCAGCGCGCGCCATGCTCCTGTCGATAAGCCAGAAGCGGGTAGTAGTTTTCCGTGGGCACGGGCATGATGTGGAACGCCTTTTGACGGTGCAGGTCTACGCAACCGGAGCATGATCGCACAATCCGCGCGCGCATCCAACGCACCGGCGCTGGACCCGCGCCGGGGCCGGAATACATTCAATTATTGAAATATAAGATCAACACCCTTATATCGTGAAACTAACGGGAATCGGGAGAACCCTCATGAAGCCTGACGTCACCCCCTTCTTTGACGAAGCCACGAACACCGTCACCTTCGTGGTCAAGGACCCGGGCTCGCCCGCCTGCGCCATCGTCGATTCGGTGCTCGACTACCACCCGAATTCGGGGCGCACGGACACCGCCTCGGCGGATGCGGTGATCGCCCATGTGCGCGAGCATGGCCTGAAGGTCGAATGGATCCTCGAAAGCCATGTGCACGCCGATCACCTGAGCGCCGCGCCCTATCTTCAGCGCGAACTCGGCGGCAAGATCGGCATCGGCGAAAACATCACCGTGGTGCAGAACGTGTTCGGCAAGGTGTTCAACGAGGGCACCGAATTCCAGCGCGACGGATCGCAGTTCGACCAGCTGTTCAAGGAACAGGACCGGCTGCGGATCGGCGGGCTGACGGGATTCGTGCTGCACACGCCCGGGCACACGCCGGCCTGCCTGACCTTCGTGATCGGCGACGCGGCCTTTGTCGGGGACACGCTGTTCATGCCAGATTTCGGCACCGCGCGCTGCGATTTCCCCGGCGGCTCGGCCGAAACGCTGTATGATTCGATCCAGAAGATCCTGTCCCTGCCCGACGACACCCGCATCTTCGTCTGCCACGACTACAAGGCGCCGGGGCGTGACGAATACGCGTGGGAGACCACGGTCGCCGAGCAGAAGGCCCATAACGTGCATGTGGGCGGCGGGCGCAGCGGCGACGACTTCGTGAAGATGCGCGAGCAGCGCGACGCGGAGCTGGACCTGCCGCAACTGATCATCCCCTCGATTCAGGTGAACATGCGCGCCGGGCGCATGCCGCCGGCCGAGGACAACGGCGTTTCCTACCTCAAGACCCCCATCAACACGCTCTGACCCGCCGACCCGCCGACCGCCGCGCGCCCGGGCGATCCGGGGCGCGCCGGCGGCGGGCGGCGGGTCGGCGGGTCGGCGACGACGATCAACGAGCCTCGCAAGGGGCCGCATCCAGCAGAGAGGATACGACCCCATGGACATCAAGCCGATCTCCCCCGAACTGAGCGTCACGCCGCAGATATCGGCGGCCGATGTCGGGCTCGCCGCCGCGCAGGGCGTGCGCGCGATCATCTGCAATCGCCCCGACGGCGAGGGGCCGGACCAGCCTTCATCGGCCGAGATCGCCGCCGCCTGCAAGGATCACGGGCTTGAATTCCGCTACATCCCGGCCAAGGCCGGGGCGGTCACCGACGACAACGCCGCCGCCTTCGGCGCGGCGCTGCGCGACCTGCCCGGCCCGGTGCTGGCCTATTGCCGCACCGGCATGCGCTCGACCACCATGTGGGCGCTGGTCAAGGCCCCGCGGCTCAGCGCCGACGCGATCGCCGCCGCCGCCGCCGGGGCCGGCTATGATCTGAGCGGGCTGCGCGAACGGCTCGACGCGCTGGCCGGCGGCGCCCTGCCCGCGACCGGCGCCCCGACGGGCGGCCGCGCCGCCACCCGCCACGACGTGGTCATCGTCGGCGGCGGCTCGGGCGGGATCTCCACCGCCGCGTCGCTGCTGAAGCGCCGGCCCGGGCTCGACATCGCCATCGTCGAGCCCCGCGACCAGCATTTCTATCAACCCGGCTGGACCCTGGTGGGCGGCGGCGTGTTCCAGCGCGGCGACACCATGCGCGCCATGCACGCGGTGATGCCCGACGGGGTGAAGTGGATCCGCGCCGCGGTGTCGGGCTTCGAACCGGAACAGTCGCAGATCGTGCTCGAGGACGGCGCCCGGCTCGGCTATCGCACGCTGGTTGTCTCGCCGGGGCTGAAGCTGGACTGGGACGCGGTGGACGGCCTGCGCGAGACGCTGGGCAAGAACGGCGTCACCTCCAACTACATGTTCGACATGGCCCCCTACACGTGGGAGCTGGTGCAGAACCTGCGCCGCGGCAAGGCGCTGTTCACCCAGCCGCCGATGCCGATCAAATGCGCCGGGGCGCCGCAGAAGGCGATGTATCTGAGCGCCGATCACTGGAAGCGCGCCGGGCGGCTGCGCGACGTGGACATCCAGTTTTCCAACGCCGGGGGCGTGCTGTTCGGGGTCGCCGACTACGTGCCGCCGCTGATGGACTACGTCCGCAACTACGGCATCGGGCTGAATTTCAACGAGAACCTGATCGCGGTGGACGGCGCCGCCAAGACCGCCACCTTCCGGCGCACCGTCGACGGCGAGACCGAGGACGTGACCCGCGATTTCGACATGCTGCATGTCTGCCCGCCCCAGACCGGGCTGGATTTCGTCGCCAATTCGCCGCTGGCCAACGCGGCGGGCTGGGTCGAGGTCAGCCCCGAGACCCTGCAGCACACCCGCTACGGCGATGTTTTCGGGCTTGGCGACGGCTGTTCGACGCCCAACGCCAAGACCGCCGCGGCGGTGCGCAAGCAGGCGCCGGTGGTGGCGGAAAACGTGCTCTCGGCGCTGGACGGCCAGGCGCCCCGCGCGATCTATGACGGCTACGGCTCCTGCCCGCTGACGGTGGAGCGCGGCAAGATCGTGCTGGCGGAGTTCGGCTATGGCGGCAAGATCCTGCCCTCGCTGCCGCTGTGGATGATCGACGGCAAGAAGCCGACCCGCGCGGCGTGGTTCCTGAAGGAAAAGCTGCTGCCGCCGGTCTACTGGCACGCGATGCTGAAGGGGCGCGAGTGGCTCGCGGGCCCCGAGATCCTGCCCATGACCCCCGCGGCGCATGAGGCGCAGGAGGCTTGTGATTTCGTCGAGCCGAAGGCGAGCTAGATCGTCGAGCCGAAGGCGAGCTAGATCGTCG
>NZ_JBWOMN010000127.1:0-5584 GCF_056449545.1 Oceanicella sp.
GTCAACGTGCGGGTCACCGGGCTGGTGCTGACCCAGGCCAACCCGCGCCGCATCTCGCGCTACGGCTACACCGGCTACGGCTACGGCTACGGCACCAACGCGGCGCGCAAATACTACACCGACTGAAGCCCCGGACCCCCTGCCCGCGGGTCAGACGCTTTGCACGTCGCTGTTGATCCGGCGGCGCAGCGCGCCCGCCAGCCCGCCCAGCCCCAGGCGTTCCAGTTCCATGCGCAGCCCCACGCGCAGCGTGCTCGCCGCGCGCAGCCGCCCGGCTTGCCAGGGCGAGACCCCGTGGCTGCGGCGCAGGGCGTAGGCCTCGCCCATCAGCGCCTTCCAGCCGGTGTTGGACACGCCCGCGTCACCCATGTTGGTGGCCACCTGCGGCGCGTAGACGCCGATCTCTCCGGCCTCGGCGAAGCGCCAGATCAAGTCGTAATCCATGCAGAAGCGCAGTTGCGGGCGGAACAGGCCGTAGCGGGCGTACAAGTCGCGGCGCACCACCGTGCTCGGGTGGTTCACCGGCATCTTGCGCCAGATCCGGGCGGCGTAATCCCCGGGCCCGGCGATCCGGCACTTGGCCGCGCCCCGCGCGTCGCGCAGCACCATGTCGCCATGGCAGAACCCGGCCTCGGGGCGGGCGGCCATCAGGGCGACGGCGGTTTCCAGCCAATCGGGTTCGAGCCAGTCATCGGCGTTGACCAGGATCGTCAGCGGCGCCGTGCTCAGCGCCACCGCCTTTGAAAACGCATCGGCGATGCCGCGATCCTTTTCGCTGATCCAGAGGCTCAGCAGATCCTCGTTGGCGCGCAGCAGGTCCAGGGTTCCGTCGTCGGACCCGCCGTCCACCACCACGTATTCCACCGCGCCGGGGGCGGCCTGGCGCAGGGTCTGGGCGCGGATGCTGTCGAAGGTGCGCCCCAGGGTGTCCGCGGCGTTGAAGGCGATGGTGGCGACGGCGATGCGCGGCGGCGCGGCGCCCGCCGCGCGCCAGTCCCCGCGCCGGTCCGGGCCGCTGATCCGCCCCGGATCGGGGGTTTCGCGCAATGCGCGGGCGGTGTCCGCCAGCCCCGGGGGCGGGGCGCGCAGGGCTTCGATCAATGCGGAATCGGAGTGTCGGGTCATCGCCAGGGCGCCTTTCTGAGAGGTTTGGCGCGGGGCCGGCGCGGGGCCGGCCAGAACAGCGTCGGCGACACGTTCAGCGCCCGCACCGCGTAGATCACCAGCGCCAGATTGAACGCCGCCAGCGCCGCCGCCGAGGCCAGCGCGCCGCCAAGCGCGCCGCGATCCGCGACCAGCGCCAGGCACAGCGCCAGATTAACCGCCGCCGCGCCGGCCTGCGCCGCGGCGCCGACCCATTCGCGCCGGGTCATGTTCATCAGCGCCCCGGTGATCCCCGACAGCGCGTTGACCGCCTGCCCGGCCAGCAGCACGTAGAGCACCGGGCGCACGGTCGCGGGATCGTAGGCGGCGCCGAACGCCGCGCCGATCAGCCAGGGCCCGAGCAGCGCCAGCCCGACCAGCGCCGGCAGGGTGAAGGCCAGCACCAGCTTCGCCGCCATGCGCAGCCGCGCCTGCAGCGCCGCCAGATCGCCGTCATGCCAGTGCCGCGCCAGCGCCGGGCGGGCGACCATGGCCGCCGCCATCATGCCGAAGCCGAGGAAGAACGCCGTGCGTTCGGCCACCCGGTAGAGCCCGGCCTGCTCGGCGGCGGCGAAGGCGCCGAGCACCAGGATCGGCATTTCCTGATTGAGCATCTGCGCAAGCCGGGCGAACAGCATGGGAAAGGCGCTTCTGGCCCAGTCCCGGGGCCTGTCATGGATGTCGCCGGTCGCGCCGTCGTCGATGCGCCGCAGCGCCCGGCGCGCCATGGCGCCCAAGGCCAGCAGCGCCAGCAGCGCCGCGCCGCCATGCAGCGCCAGCGCCCCCGCCGGGTCGAGCCGCCAGCCCGCGGCGTTCGCGCCAAGCAGCGCCGCCCCGAGACCCAGGCACAGAAACCCCGGGCGCAGCACCGCCACCAGCCGCCCCTCGACCACCCGCCCGGCGCCCTGCAGGAAGGCCGACTGCAATTCTCCCGCCGCGCTCAGCAACGCCAGCAGCGCCGCCAGCGCCGCCAGCCCCCGCACCGTATCCCCGAGCCCCGGGAACAGCAGCCCCGAGAGCAGCCACATGACCGTCCCGGCCAGCGCCCCCATGGCCAGCAGCGCCTGGCGGCTGCGCAGGCGCAGGCCCCGGATCAGGCGGTGCTCGCCCTTGGCCAGCGCCACCGCCACCTCGCGGATCACCATGCCCTGCATGCCGCAGCCGATCACCGTCAGCAACACCAGAGAAACCCCGTAAAACACCGAATACACGCCGAAATTCTCGGGTCCCAAGGCGCGGCTCAGCAAGGCGGCGGAGGCGAAGCTCAGCCCCGCCCCGGCAAGGTTGACGCCCATGGCGCCCGATGCGGCCCGGATCATGAGCGCGCCGCGGCGGCGGGCGGCGCGATGGCGAAATCGCGCGCCGCCCGGTACAGCGCCCGCGCCTCGGGCAGCCGGGGATGGGCCAGCAGCGCGGCGCGATAGCGGGTCTTGGCCTGTTCCTTGCGCGGGTCCGGCGCGGTGACCAGCGCCATGTCGTCATTGCGCCGCCGGCGGGCGTGTTCGGCGGCATGGAGCGAGAAGGCCGTCAGCGCGTTCTCCCCCGGTCCGCGCAGCGCGTAATCGCGCCCGAAGCGGGCGTTGATCGCCGCGATCACGGTTTCGGGCGCCTGGGTGGAGGTGGGGAAATCGGACACCACGCAGCGCCCCATCACCGGCAGCAGGCGACGGTGGAAATCCGCGTAGCCCGCCAGCAGAGCCCCGCAATCCACCGCGCCGCGCAGCCCGACCATCAGCGACAGCGCCGCGTCCTCGGGCGGGCGGATCAGCAGCGCCGCCGGCAGGCCCCGGTCCAGCGCCGCCAGCACATTGCCCGGCACATGCAGGTGATGGGCGACGCGCAGCCCCGGATTGGCGTCGCGCAGGCACCAGGTGAAATAGGAATTGGCGCTGCGGGGGTAGCCCTCGACGCAGACCTCGGTGTCCGGGGCGACCGCCAGGCGCTTGGCGCGGGCCTCGGAGCTCAGCAGCGGAAACAGCGGCAGCGTCGCGGCCCGCGCCCCCAGATGCATGCGCAGCCGGTAGCGCAGGGTGGCCATGGCCGAGACCCCCGCCGAGCCCCCCGCCGGGGCGGGCGCGCTCATCGTCCGCGTTCCGGCAGGCGCCGCGCGGGGGGCGCGAAGCCGGCCGGAAGCGGCGGCGCCCTGCGCTTGCGCAGGATCGCGCCGCCATGGCGCCGGGCGGCCATGGCGGCGAACAGTCCCAGCAGCCCCCAGCTGATCTCCGAACTGTTGGAGGCGCCGCTGGGAAACAGCATGGTCGCGGCGGCGAAGCCGGCGAAGCTTCCAGATCCGATCACGGTGTTGAACTTTCGCGCCTCGGACGTCCCGGGCGCCCCGGACGCGGCGGCGCCGCGCGCCTCCCGGGGGGGGCGGCGCAGCAGGTCGCGCGCGAAGGCCAGCGGCAGCAGCAGGTAGAAGGCCAGCAGCGGCAGCGCCCCCAGCCCGCTGCGGCAGACCGCCAGCAGCGGCATGTTGTGCACGGCGAAGCCGCCGAACACGCATTTCGCCGCCCCCGCGCCCAGCAGCGGGTGTTCGGAGATGCTCTCGAAGGCCATGCGGTACTGGAAGCTGCGCACATTGGTGGAATGCTGGCGCATCTCCAGCATCATCGAGATCAGCGTGTTGGACCACAGCGCCAGCACGCTGAGCGCGATCGACGCGCCGAAGATCACGAAGAAGGTCAGCACCACCTGCCGCTTGTGAAACACCATCGCATAGAGCAGCGCCGTCACCGCGATCGCCGTCAGGCAGGAGGCCCAGACATTGCGCGACAGCGGCACCATCGCCGCGGCGGCGATCAGCGCCGCCAGCGCCAGCGTCGCCAGGAACAGCGGGTTGAGCAGCTTGAAGCGCATGTCGCGCATCAGCGCCGCCGTCAGGATCGCCCCGGCGGCGGCGAACAACAGCGCGATGTCGCCGAAATCCTGCAGCACGCCCGAGGTGCGCGGCAGCGCCGTGCCCAGGATGTTGCCGCTTTCGTAGCGCGAGATGCGCCCGCCGTATTCGGTGAAGTCATAGATGCCGAACGCGGTGGTCAGGATGGTCACCGCCAGCACCGAGGCGCTGAACAGCAGCGCCAGCAAGGCGCGCCGTTCGTCGGCGTCCGAGCGGATCGCCGAAAACCCCAGCATGAAGGTGATCAGCGTCGCCACCCGGGCGCGCAGGGTGTGGGCCATCACCCCGGCGGAATCGTTGATCACCGCCGCCAGGCTGTCGCTCAGCACATAGGCGGTCAGCAGCCCGACCCAGAGCGCCGTCTGGCGCAGATGCGCCGGATCGAGCCGCCGCCGCCCCAGCAGCGCCTTGCCCAGCAGCGCCCCGAAGGTCGCCAGGCCCAGCAACTGCGTGGGCGAGACGCTGCCCAGCGGGCCGAACCCGGCCCCCAGTTCGACGCTGCGCAGGCTGAGCGACGCCAGAAACGCCAGATAGAGCCAATGCGTGATCCTGTCCACGGCGCGCGCGTCCCTTTTCAGTCTGGCGCCGAGGCGGCGTCGAGCCGCTGGAAATCCGGCGCCGCCGCCATGCGCGCGCGCAGCGCGCCATAGGTCCGGGCCAGCCGCTCCAGCTGCGCGGGCGGGGCCTCCGCGCCCTGCGCCGCGCGCGCCCGGTAGGGCGGCAGGCGCAGCTTCAGGCCGAGGAAATCCCCGATTTCGTCCGCATGATCCCAGAGCGCCCGGTATTTCACCAGCAGAACCGGAAACGCCTGCGGGCGCATCCAGGCGTCGAAATGATCGCCGAGGCGCAGGCTGTCCTCGGTCTCCAGGCGCTCGACGGCGTTTTCGCCGCTCGGCGCGCGCAGATGGGCGAAATGGCGTTCGACCCAGACCCGCCCCATGCGCCGGTCCTGGGCCAGCACCGACAGGGCCACGTCCACCGGGTCGGCGAACACGTAGATCACCCGCGCGCGCGCGGGCAGCGGGGTCGCGGGCGGGTAGTCGTGGGTCTTGTAGACGATCCCCGGACGGTAGGGCGCGCGGGCCATGTCCCAGGCCGAGCCCATGGCCCAGATCCGCGCCCGACGCGATCCGGCCAGCAGCCCGCCGATTGGCCCCCAGCCCGCGCGCAGCGCCGCCGCCGCCGCCGCGTCGTTGAGCATGGTCGACCCGGCGCGCCCGGAACTGGCGATCACCGGGGCCACCCCGGCGCGCCGGGCGCCCAGATTGAGCAGGGCGCGCAGCGGCCGCGCGACGCGCGACGGCGCGTCCTCGGCCAGCGGCGCCCCCCCGACCCCGGTCTCGCCCCCGCCCCCGGGGGCCGCGACCGGCGTTTGCGCGGGCGCGGTCACCGCCGGCGGCTCCGCGGGCTCACCACTGGCTGACGCAGGGGATCTTGCCGAGATCGGCGCGGTCCTTGTAGCGGGCCGCGATCTCGCGCACCTCGGCCAGCAGGCCCTCGTCCAGCGTGGTCGGATCCAGCCCCAGATTGAGGAAGCGGTCATTG